>JBATMM010000058.1:0-5395 GCA_049289835.1 Saprospiraceae bacterium
AAACTGGAAAAGGAAGCAAAGCTGAAATAAGAAAAAGAAAAGGAAGCGAAAGAGAAACTTGAGCGGGAACAGAAATTAAAAGAAGAAAAAGAAAAAGCAGCTAAAGAAAAAGAGGAGAGGCAACTGGCAAAACAAAAGGAAAGAGAACTCGCGGCAAAAGAAAAACAGGAAAAGGACCTTGCAAGACAAAAAGAAAAAGAACAGGCTGCACTGCTGAAGCAACAGGAAAGAGAAAAAGCAATTAAGGAAAATCCGGGATTGGCAACTTCCGGAAGTGATGGTAAGAAAAAAATATATCTCGGTGTTGGTGCTGTTGTGCTTTTACTTGTTGTTTTTGGAATTTATAAAATGAGTTCCGGCGATGGTGATGTATCGGCCTGGAATGAAGCTTTAGCAAAAAATGACAGTACTTCATTTGCTGGTTATCAGGCAAAATATCCTGATGGTAAATATTATGCATTAGCAAAGTCTAAGCTTGAGGTTATCACAAGGGCCAGCCAGGGAAAAAGAGATAGCCTGAATGCAACCCTTGCAGTGGTATCGGAGCCCAATGTTAAAACCACTCCGGTCCAGAAAAGTGATACATCCAAAATCACAACACCTGTTAAAGCGAAGACGAAGCCAGAACCTGCTCCGAAGCAAAAGCAAAAATTAGCTCTTGGACAAAAATATCATGGTGGAATTATTATTACTATTAATTCCGCAGGTGACCACGGCCTGATAGCTTCAGTCCTTGAAGAAGGAAGTCTCAACTGGGAAACAGCTAACAAAGTATGTGCAGCATATACGACGGGAGCCTTCAATGATTGGAGACTACCTAATAAGGTGGAATTGAGCATGATGTATCTGAGCCGTCAATATCTCGGTTCCTACATAAAAGGTCCGTATTGGAGCTCGACTGAAGAAAACAGGAACAATGCCTGGACTCAGAATTTCACCAATGGTTATCAAACCAAGAGTAATAAATCATCAAAGAATGCTGTACGTGCAGTACAATCATTTTAGATCGCTCCTCTTCTGACTGCTTTTGAAGCCCGGCTGATACCCTTGTTGACGGCCTTTGCGGTCTTGTTGATACCCCTGTTCGCGGTCTTTGCGCCTTTATTGATCACTTTATCCGCAAATTTTGCGCCCCTTCTTGCGGCTCTGTTTGCTGGTGCCTCAACTTTGGCGATAGCATCGTCAACAACTTCATTTGCTGCTTTTTTTGCTGTATTTCCTGTGTCTTTTACAGCAGATTTTAGATTTTCTGCCACTTTACCTGCAGCTTCTTTAGTGGATTTTACCACCTTCTTTACAGCCTTCTTTACTTCTTTGTCCGGAGTTTTTGCCATTTCTATTATTTATTTGATTTTGAATTCATGTGTTGTCCTAACAAATATAAGGGTTTCTTAATATGTTGATCCGATTCCTTTACTTAACTTTAAAGATGACCCGATCAATAAAAATATCATCCTCCATTATTTACTTCCTTTTGATTCAATTATTCATAAGTGCCATGGCAATAGCTCAAACACTTCATGTTGGTACAGGCTATCCCTTTGAAACATTGACAGAAGCTGCAGCTATAACTGTTCCGGGTGATACGATCCTGGTTCATGAGGGGACATATGCTGGTGGGATTTTTATTGCTGATCTAAAGGGAACCTCTTCTGCATGGATTTCAATTTTTGCAGCAGAGAGTGAGATCGTAATTTTTAGCGGCGGAACAAATGCATGGCAATTCACAGATGCAGCATATCTCAATATCCGAAATATCATCTTTGAACATCAGACAGGTAATGGAGTGAATTTCGACGATGGGGGCACATACATCACACCTGCTCATCATATAAAATTTGAAAATTGCATCTTTAGGAATATAGATGCTACCGGCAATAATGATCTGTTGAAGTTGTCAGGGCTTGATAGTTTTGAAATACGGCATTGCATTTTTCTTAATGGGGCTGAGGGCGGTAGTGGGATTGACATGGTAGGTTGTCATGATGGATTGATCATGAACAACCATTTCGAAGATCTGGGTTCGAATTCGATACAGGCTAAAGGAGGCTCACGGAATATTCGCATTGAAGCTAATTTATTCAAACATGGTGGAGATCGTGCTGTGAATCTTGGAGGATCTACAGACCTCCCCTATTTCAGACCTATTGATGCACCATATGAAGCTGCAGAACTTAAAGTGTATTCAAATATTTTTATTGGCTCCCAAGCTCCGATGGCGTTTGTAGGATGTATCCATTCAGAAGCAGTGAATAATACGATCTATCTTCCATCGAAATGGGTGTTGCGCATTTTGCAGGAAACAGTAGATCCTGATCGCTTTCCACCCTGCGGAAATAATACTTTCAGAAATAATATTGTATATCTCGATGACCAGGTAGACGTGGAATGTAATATTGGTCCCAATACGGCACCAGAAACATTTACATTTTCAAATAATATGTGGTTTCACGCTCAACTTCCAGGATGGCAAGGTCCTGTATTGCCTGTCGTTGATCATAACAATAAAATAGGTGAGGATCCATTTTTTGTAAATGCTGCTGAAGAGAACTTTTCATTAATGGCCGAAAGTCATGCCAGAGGAGGCGCTTTATCAGTCAATGAACCGGAGTACGATTACGTTGGTATCCCATTTCTTGGACCAAGGTCTATAGGGGCATTCCAGGGTGGGATAGCAACAGGTATTGAAAATGAAATAGTGGACATCAACGAGAAAATTCATCTTTGGCCCAATCCAACTAATGATGAAGTCCATGTGGAATTTTCTGAACAAATAAATACGCCACTTCAAATAAGATTAATTGATGCGATGGGGAGGGTGTCAATGAAAATGAAATTACCGGCGGGTAACATTTCCTTTTTGTTAGATATGAGTGCGATGAATAGTGGATCATATATACTTTACATCACAGGAGAAAATATCAGTTTGACAAAAAATATTTTGACTCAATAATTCATTTTCCTATTCCATTCACTTCCTCAAACGCGGATATCTTTTTGTTATCCATATCATAACAGGTTAATGTACCTCAAATGCCTTCTTATCTTTGCTGTACTCCAGGTCGTGTAGCATCTATGAAACGTTCCCATCTTCTTTTTTTCATTCTTATTTTCAAATTTACTCCCGGCTTCGCACAACAGCCTAATTTAAACGCTTACGTCAATTACGATTTCATTCCGGGTGAAAAAATAATTTTTGAAGATGATTTTCAGAATACTCAACAAGGTGAATTTCCGGCAAAGTGGGGCTTGAAATCTGGGAAGGGATCTGTGCAGTTGATAGATGATGTAAAAGCATTCCTTCTGACTGATGGTCATTATGCTAAAGTTATTCCGTCGATACAAAATGATTTCGTTCTCACCGATTCATTTACGATCGAATTTGACTTAAATATCAGAGATGATGCTTATACGCCTGCACTTTTTTTACCAAATAAGGATGGCTCTGAGAGAATAATTCTTTGGGGCCCGGATATTCAGACCGGTTATTTTACAAATCAACTCTCCGGAAAATATCCTGAGGCTGCTGATAAATTCTATAACAAATGGCATCATGCTGCTTTGGCCTATTTGAATGGACAAATCAAATGTTATATCGACCAGTATCTCGTCCTGACCATACCCAAATGCGGATTCCAACCAAAGAAAATTCTATTTGGTGGATTAGCTTCTCCTGAAACACCTCTCGCCTTCACGAATGTAAAAATCGCTACAGGTGGTGGGATCAACATGGCTGATAAAATCCTGGCCGATGGAAAATGGATGACCCATGGAATTACATTTGATGACAACACTTCAAACATCAACCCTGAAAGCATGGGTGTGCTGAATGCTATTGTTAAAGTCATGAATGAAAATTCTCAACTTAACTTTCAGGTGAGCTGCTATACAGAAAGTGATGGTGATGAAAATGCAAATGTGAAACTTTCTGATCAACGCGCCAAAGCCGTGAAAGTGCAATTCGTAGCCATGGGTATTGATGCCTCCAGATTGTTAGCTAAAGGATATGGGGCTAAGAATCCGATCGATAGCAACTTAACTTCTGAAGAGAGAGGGAAAAACGGGAGAGTAGAGTTGAAGGTGGTGAAGTGAGTAGTGCTCCCCGTTAATCATTCACTTATCTTTATAGTATGTGGTGGCAATATCTCTTAGTATTCCTGTGTACAATCCTGTTTGATATTGTTCCACTTCCCCTGCCACCTGCTTTCACGGCGATCATCTTTTTACAAATCACGTTTGACCTGAACATCTGGGCAGCGATCGTCATCGGTGTAGGAGGTTCGATCATCGGACGATATATTCTGACACTTTATATACCCAAAGTTTCCGGAAAGATTTTTACAAGATCAAAAAATGAGGATGTCCAGTTTCTCGGTAAAAAAATGAAACAAAAAGGATGGAAGGGCCAGCTTTTTATTTTGCTATACTCCTTAATGCCATTGCCAACAACTCCCCTGTTTATTGCCGGAGGAATGGCAAAACTGGGCCCGATGTTCCTGATTCCGCCATTCATCATCGGAAAATTTATAAGTGATACGGCCGCTGTCTTTCTTGGCAAATACGTTGCTGAAAATGCAGAAGGTATTATACATGGCATAGTTTCATGGAAATCAATATCAGGCTTCATACTTGGACTGGTCATGATTTTCGCTCTGTTTTTTGTAGACTGGAAATCCCTTTTTATGGATAAGAAGCTGAGAATCAAGTTTAACATCTGGAAATAAGAAAAGGCAGAAAAGGCGGAAATGGCAGAAGAGGCGGAAGGGTGGAAAGGGCGGAATAGGTCAAGCCTAAGATTTTGACAAAGGCAGGGGCAAGCCACTATCACTAAATATGGAGTACTGATTTCCTATAGTTTTACTCTCTTATATTCTTTCTTACTTTCTTACTGTCTTACTGTCTTACTGTCTTACTCTCTTACTCTCTTACTGTCTTACTTTCTTGTTGTCTTAAATCAGTTTGACTCAGCTAAAATAAATATCACTTTTATTAAATTTTAACTTGTTAAATTGATTATGAATATCTATAATATGTATATTTACCAAAACCCATTACTGTTTTCAATTTTAATACCCTCATGTCTATATCTCCTACATCCCCGGACAAGGGAAAAGAATTTCTGTCCCAATTAAAACTTTACAGTGATTATCTCAAATGGGATTCTCTGCTCAATCGCTATGAAACCTGGGAAGAAGCCTGCGATAAAGTGCTGAATACCCATCGATTGAAATACGGTTCTATCGTTGATCCCTTACTTGATGAAGTTGCAGAATCATATTATCAAAAAGAATTCCTTTCCTCTCAGCGAAATCTTCAGTTCAGAGAAGAACAGATATTGAAAAATAACGCGAAGATTTACAATTGCTGCACGACGTATGCTTATGCACCGGCTGTC
>JBATMM010000059.1:0-5928 GCA_049289835.1 Saprospiraceae bacterium
GCTTCACGGTTTTCAGTCAGTTCTATCGCGGCGATATCAACCCCGATCATCCGGACATTGTATTTCTTCCAGACACCTCTTTTATCGGCTTCAATGGCCAGGTTAAGAGCTGTCTGTCCGCCCATGGTGGCCAGGACGGCATCGATCTGTCTTTCCTCGAGGATGCTTATGATGCTGTCAACAGTGAGGGGAAGCAGGTAGATATGGTCTGCAGTCACGACATCGGTCATGATGGTCGCCGGATTGCTATTGATAAGGCTGACTTCGATGCCCTCCTCTCTCAATGAGCGCGAAGCCTGGGTACCGGAATAATCGAATTCGCATGCTTGTCCTATGATGATGGGGCCGCTACCGATGATCAGTACGGAGCGGATACTTGTATCTTTGGGCATCTACAGTTTTGCTTAGGTCGGATTTCAAAAATCGGTCAAAGATACTATTTGCAAAAAAAGAGACCCCTTAATCGGAAATATGTCTAAGAAAGATGTTTTAGTGACTGATTATGTGCATCCTATCCTGCTGGATGGACTTCATGCACTTGGCTATACTACTACTTATGCACCTGAAATGACCCGGCAGGAAATGGAGCTTCTCCTTCCTTCGTATCAGGGGGTCGTGGTCAATACACGATGTGCTATCAGCAGAAATACTATCGAATCTACTCCTTTACTTAAGTGGATAGCCCGTCTTGGTAGCGGTCTGGATATCATTGACCTTGTTGCCGCAGAGGAAAAAGGAATCCATGTCATCAGTGCTCCTGAAGGAAATGCCCAGGCTGTAGCCGAACATGCGATGGGTATGCTTTTATGCCTTGCCAATAATCTGAACATCGCTGATCAGGAAGTCCGGCAAGGAACCTGGATGAGGGAAAAGAATCGCGGATGGGAAATCACCGGAAAAACAATAGGGATCATCGGATATGGAAATAATGGAAGTGCATTTGGACGACTCTGGTCTGGCTGGGATGTGAGGGTCCTGGCACATGACAAGTACAAATCAAACTTTGGAAATGAAAAAGTGAAGGAGGTAGATTTAAGCTATTTGCTACGAGAATCAGATATTATTTCTTTTCACATTCCACTCACAAAGGAGACAAAGGAAATGGTGAGTGCCGAATTCATTTCAAAATGCAAATCTGGTGCTGTCCTTATTAATGTCTCAAGAGGGAAAGTTGTAGAGCTTAGGGCATTGCTTGGTGGTTTAAAATCGGGGCATTTGAAGGGAGCCTGCCTTGATGTATTTCCTTTTGAGCCTCCGTCATCAGCTCCGGAAGATTTCAAAGTTCTGTTCGATGAGTTATGTTCATTAGAAAATGTTGTCTTAAGTCCGCATGTGGCGGGATGGACTGTAGAGTCAAAGAAAAAGATTTCAGAAACAATCCTGAAAAAGCTAAAAAGAATAGAACGAGTCGTAGTTTAACATCCATATTTGTACAATCAGATCTGGTATTGACAAATCATTGAAAAAACATAAGAATAAAAAAAAGAATTATGCAACGCAGGGACTTTATTCAGCAAGCTGCTATCACCGGAGGTATCTTAATGTTATCACCATCGGAATTGTATAAGGTTAAAGCCAGGCATATCGGTTTGCAAATGTGGAGTGTCCGTGATTATGCAGATCAGGACCCATTGGGCACGATCACAAAACTGGCGGCCATGGGATATAAAGAATTGGAAGGATATAAGTATGCAGATGGTAAATTCTATAATTGGACGCCAAAAGAATTTAAGACTCAATTAAAACATCTTGGCCTTAAAATGCTGAGTGCGCATACGGCTGTCAATCTGCAAAGCTGGAATGCACAAAACCATAGTCTGAGTGATGGCATGAAACATAGTATTGATGCACATGCTGAGCTTGGTGTGAAACAGTTATTATGTCCACACGTCGACAAGGAACACCGGAATGCTGAGGACATGAAAGCGTTAATTGATATTTTAAATCATGTGGGTGTTGCTTGCAAAAAGGCTGGGATTCAGTTTGGCTATCACAATCATGATTTTGAATTTGTAAAAACGGACGATAAATACCTGATGGATTCTATTCTTCAGGGAACAGATCCCGGACTAGTCATTTGGGAGATGGATTTATATTGGGTCAAATTTGCTCATGAAGACCCGATTCAATGGATTAAGAAATATCCCGGAAGAATACATGCATTTCATGTCAAAGACATGGCCAATACGGCAGGCCATGAAACGATTGAAGTAGGTGATGGTACAATTGATTTTGCTGATATTTTTACGCACAGCAAAGAGGCGGGGATTAAATATTATTTCATTGAATTGGAAAATTACAGAACCACTTCAATTGATGGTGTGGAGAAAGCATTGAGGAACCTGAAATCAATATTGCAATAGGCAATTGGCAATTGGCAATTGGCAATAAGCAAAATGAAAAAAGAAAAACAAACTCACGACTAACTATTCACTACTCACTATTCACGACTCACTACTCACTATTCACTTTGTATCCATCTGAAAGAGTCTTCATAAAAGCGATGACGTCTTTCATTTCCTGTTCGGTAAGTTTGAGATTGCCCAATTCATCTTTGTTTACATTTTCAGCTACTTCGGGCGGGCCGAATTTTCCACTATCTCTTGAATTATAAAATTGCATAACCTCTTCCAGTGTTTTGAATACACCATTATGAAAGTAAGGTGCTGTATTTGCAATATTCCTAAGGGTGGATACTTTAAACTTTCCGTTTTCTTTTGATTGTTTGACTATGGCGCCAAGTCCCAGGTCCGGTGTGTATGTCTTATCCAGTTTTATCAATTCGGGATTGGCCGGTACGCCAAGATTGTCATATGTAAAATCCGTAAAGAGAATAGCCTTTGTGAATGGATCCGGAGTGGAAGGATGACATGCAGCGCATTTGCCTTTGAGGGTGTCATTAAAAATTTTCAGACCTCTCATTTCTTCTTCGGTCAATTTCACTTGTCCTTTTAAATAATAGTCAAACTTGGAATTAAAAGGACTTATTTCCTGGGTTTCTTCAAATTCTTCAATGGCTTCGGCTAAATTTTCAAATGCTTTTTCTTTATCATCAAAAGCGTTCGCACCAAAAACATTTAAAAATAAATCTTTGTACTCCGCATGCATTACATGATCAACGACCATGTTTTTATCCGAGTTATTCATTTCATGTTGAGTAAGGAGTGGTGTCTTGGCTTGTTCTTCAAGGGTAGCTGCACGTCCATCCCAAAACAATCCGCCTATATATCCTCCCTCGATAGAATCGTAATGGAAGTAAGGAGTAAAAGCAGCATAGGCAACCGTGGGTGAATTGCGGTGACCAAAAATGGATTTCATGGCGCCTCTTGATACAGGCAATTGTTCCGGATCGGTAAAACTCATTTTGGGCATGTGGCAGGATGCACAAGATTGTCCTGCAGGATTAGACATCAGTGTATCAAAGAAAAGTTTCTTTCCTAAGGTTTGGGTCGGATTGAGGATAGCTTCGGGTTCTGACAGTGACGAGGATGCTGTATTATGTGACTTTTGATCTGGAAGACATTGAGTCATAGTGATCAGCAAACAAAACACAATGCCCGGATAACAGACTAGTTTTGAAGAAAATGCATTTGTTTTGATAATGTATTTTTTTTGAATGGGTTTACCTAAATCAAATTTACTGCTTTTGATCCTGATGAAGGAGAAGAGCTATTTCTATCGGAAGAGCATATTGGTTAGAAATTCTTGTCCAGGAATTTATTACATTTAAAAAAAGATCTGCAAGTATCAGGCCAATTCATCATGAAATTAAGGATACCCTATCGTTTTTTTCTCGCTTCAATTCGGTTAGCCAGCCTGATTCTGACGTTGTTACTCCTGAAAGAGACATCCTTCTGCCAGTCGGGATATCCAAACGACCTTTACCTGAAAGCGGCTTATCGCTATGGGTTTGTTTTACCTGAATATACGCTCTTCAATTATCTGGTCGATGATTATGTGCATTCGTTTGAATTGAGTGTTGGGAAACAAACTACAGGTGGCGAATGGGCTCAGGTGTATCATTATCCGGAGTACGGACTTGCATTTCAATATTCTACTCTTGGCAATAACAAGGTCTTTGGCCATGAGATGAGTCTGTATCCGTATTGTACAATTCACATCGTAGATGCCGGAAAATTTTCGTTCATGAATCAGATCGGATTAGGCCTGGGTGTCGTGAATAAAAAATACGACCAGGAAAAAAATCCTTACAATGTTGCTGTTGGCACAAATGTCAATCTCCATTTCAATTTTGAATTGAACGCCCAATACCAGGTGCAGCGTAAATTATTTCTGTATACCGGTGTTTGCCTGGATCATCTTTCCAATGGCAATTTAGGTGAACCTAATCTTGGCATTAACTACATGACATTCAATACCGGCATTCGATTTATGCCCGGTGAAAAAAATGAACGTATCCGAATTGAATTGGAGAAATATGTTCCGACTACCCAGGCTGCAATTATTTTTGCGGCAGGATCGAAACATGCACGATCTTTTCAGGCAAGATCTTATTTTATTTCTTCTCTTTCATTCGAAGTGAAACGAAAACTTACACGAATATTTTATCCCGGCATCGGGGCGGATATCTTCTATGATGGAGCCACGAAGGCGGAGGTACTGAATTTTGGAGATAGTCCGTATAAAAGCATTGATGATTTTAAAACAGGCATTCATTTCGAAGAGGAACTTGTATTTAATAAATTCAGCATTGCTCTTCAGGAAGGATTTTATCTTGGACTTACAGAAAAAGCATTTAATAATAAAACATATAACCGGTTTATCATCAGGCATCGTGTGGGAGATAAACTATTCGTTCAATTGGCCATGAAATCACACGTTGCTGTGCTTGATTTCCTTGAATTTGGTGTTGGTTATACAGGAAGATCATGAACATAAAATTTATCCGGAACGGCTATTTTATTATTCTTCTCTTTATCGGGATACAATTCATCTGTACTTCTTGTGGAAAAAGGGATGATGAATTGGTTGTTCAGAATTTTGATTTACCTGCATTCGATTCATTAGTATTGGATGCTGTATTTGATGTGGAGATTGTAGAAGATGAACATTTTTCTCTTCAAATCACCGGAACTGCAGAGGTGATAAAAGATCTCACTTATACGGTGCAAAACGATAAATTGACAATTACGAATAGCAACTCAAAATTGTGGACTCATCCAAAAACGAATCCGCCAATCCTTCTTATATCAGGCAACGGTCTGACCCGAATTGAGGCGAAGGAAACATGCAATATCAAAACTCTTAATACAATTACAACCGCTTCATTTGGAATCCTCCTTGGGGGAAAGTTGAATATAGCAGACCTGACACTGGATTGTTCCAATTTTTATTATTGGAATATATCTCCGGTCGGCGGCCGGTTAACGCTGAAAGGAAAAGCTGACAACATAGCGATTTACAATGGAGCTCTGATGGAGGTTGATGCAAATGAATTCCCTTGTGATGTGGCCACTGTGTACAATGGTTCAAAATCCGATGTCCATGTTTTTGTCAGGCAGAAACTGGATTACAGTATTGCCGGAACAGGAAATATTTATCTGCAGGGAAATCCAGGTGAAATCGTTGCTGGGGAGTTGTATTCTACCGGAAGGTTGATACAATGATTGGATTTAGCTCTGTATCCATCCTTTACAATAGGCAATAGGCAATGGGCAATAGGCAATAGGCAATAGGCAATAGGCAATAGGCAATAGGCAATAGGCAATAGGCAAAAAATAAAATGCAATTGGCAATTGGCAAAAAATAAAATGCAATTGGCAATTGGCAAAAAAATAAAAAAAGAAATTGCATTTAGTCCTTTACGAGAGTGCCGATCATTTCGCCATCCATTATTCTCTTAAGATTTCCCGGGGTATTGATATTGAATACAATGATGGGCAGATTATTTTCCTGGCAGAGTGTGAA
>JBATMM010000060.1:0-5782 GCA_049289835.1 Saprospiraceae bacterium
ACTTCTAATTGAAAATACAAATTGATACTGCAGTTCCCATATTCTAAAATTATTCTGAATACTTACTTTGTCTGATTATATAAATTCAACAACCCAAATCGAATTAAGAACATGAGAATTATAATGAAATCACTCCTGACCTATTTAATCGCACTCCTTCTTACTCCTCTCACAAGCCAACAAACAAGCTCCGGTTGGGTGACTACAATAGCAGGATCCGATTGGCAAATCGCAGCAGATATAAAGACAGACATCCATGGTAATATATACACCATTGGTTCCTTTTTCGGCGCAACCGATTTCGATGGCTCAGCCGCGACCAATAATAAATCCGACAAGGGCGAGACGGACGTATTTGTCACCAAACATAGCCCGGGTGGCCAACTCATCTGGGTGGCGACCTTTGGAGGCAGCAGTACCGATACAGGTTTTGGTATTGATATCCAGGACTCGGGTGAGGTCTATGTAGTAGGCACTTTTGAAGGAAGTGGTGATTTTGATCCCGGGGATGATGTCCTTACATTGTCTTCATCAGGTCAGGAGGATATGTTCATCGCTAAACTGAATAGTAGCGGAGCACTTATCTGGGCCAAACGTATCGGCAGTACCAACGTCGATGAAGCCAATGACGTGGCCATTGATCATGATGGCAACATTTATGTTGTGGGTCGTTTTGTCAGTACGGTCGATTTTGATCCTGGTACAGCTACGTCTAATTTAACAGCCGGTGGTGCACCTGATGGCTTTATATTGAAGCTGAACAGCCAGGGCGAATTTCTTTGGGCATTTGATATTGGTTCAGGTGATAATGACGAGGCCGAAGCAGTGGTCGTCGACGGGGAGAACAATGTGATTGTAACCGGTTATTTTGACGGATTGACCGATTTTGATCCGGGACCAGGTCAGCATAATGTCTCTTCCTCGTCCGGATCAGGAGATCCATTTTATTTGAAGTTGACCCCCGCCACAGCTTTTGTCTGGGTCACCACGTTTACAAGCTCCAGCTATGTATTCGCCAATGATGTCGATGTGGATAAAGACAACAACATTGTGACACATGGTTTTTTCAGGAATAGTATCAATCCAGAGCCAGGCAATTCAGCCACCGTTATTCTGACACAAGGCGCTGAGGATAGTTTTACGGCTAAAATCAATCACGGTGGTGATGTGGCCTGGCTGCATACCTTAGGCGGATCGAGCCTTGAATTTGGTTATGGGGTTGCCGTGGATGCATTGGGTGATGTGTATGTCACGGGCTTTTATTACGACAGTCCTGATTTTGATCCGGGTGATGAGGAGTTCTTCCTGCCTTCCGTTGGTATAGAAGATACCTATCTGGTGAAATACAATAGCGATGGAGAGTTCGTGTGGGTGAAACAAACAGGTGGAACGGGCAGTGATGCGGGGTACGGTATTGACATCAATGCTGGTGGTGATATCCTGTTGGCCGGCAGTTATTGGGGCAAATCCGATCTCGACCCTGAGCCCGGAGGTACATTGAATATCACATCAAAAGGCAGTGCTGATGTGTCTATCATTCACATAGACCAGATGATTTCATCAACCACACATGAATCAGCTCTCACCGCCGATTGGAAGTTAAATCCAAATCCATCTACGGGTGAACTCACTATATCCGGTGTTGAACAATTTCCTGTTACGATTACCGTGATGGACATGACGGGTCGCATGCTTAAGGTTCCGTATCAATTGCATTCACACGGACAGATGTTGGATTTGCATGATCTGCCTTGCGGTATTTATTATGTTGATATTCGATCTGCGGATAAAAGTGGTGTAATGAAATGGATAAAGAATTGAGAGGGGATGAATCATGAAGAAGAAGTAGAATGAGAAGTAGAATGAGAAGTAGAATGAGAAGTAGAATGCTGAAATGAACAGAAGAATACTTCGGCTAGCGCTCAGCACAAGTATCGATCAAGGGGTGTTCAATCATGAAATAAAGTAAGAATAATGAAGTAGAAGTAGAAGTAGAATGTTGAAATGAACAGAAGAATATCGATCAACGATTTATTAATCATGAAATAAAGTATGAAATACTAAGTACTGGATTTGAAGTGTATAAATTGCATTTCAACTTCTCATTCCTTTCAAACGTCAAACATCGTTGATCGATATTCCTTTGTTCATTTCTGACTTCGCCTTCTACTTCTCATTCCTTTCGGAGTTGGAAATTTCAAACGGTGAAATTGCTTTCTTTTCCCTGAAGTGGCTCCCCGGACAAACTTGAAATAGTTTTCTTGCCTTCTACGACAATTTTGGTAAATTTTCCTATTCAAAAACTATTGACATGAATACGGCCGCAATAAAAAAGCAGGTTGACAGCTACCTTCCTCTACTCTCTGCAAAACAACAGGCTCTGATTCTTGAAATGATCAAGAGTTTCTTAAATGTAGACAATGATACCAAGCGGATCAGTCGTAAGCAATACAATAACGAATTAAATGAAGCGGTAGCTCGTATTGAAAAAGGTAATTCTGTTTCTCAAAAGGACGCACTTAAGGAATTATCGAAATGGCCCGCATGACCCGACTATGCCGCAACGAAAACATTTCCCCGGATCAAACAACTTATTACTTATCTTTGACGTTAGTAACGTTATACGGCTGTAAATGATTAAATCTTTTGCTGACAGTGAATCAGAAAAAATCTGGTATGGAAACAGGTCAGGTAAGCTGCCTTCGTCCATCCAACAAGTGGCAAGGAGAAAACTTAGGATGTTAAATAATGCACAGGACTTAAACGACCTTAGAGTTCCCCCGGCAAATCATCTGGAAAAACTTTCAGGAACACTTTCCGGATTTCATAGCATCAGGATCAATCAGCAGTGGAGGATCATTTTTAACTGGAAAGATAGCAATGCCAATAATGTAAGGATTGTAGATTACCACTAAACGAAGTAAGTATGCGTAAATTGAAAAATATTCATCCCGGCGAGGTACTCAGGGAAGAGTTTCTTGAGCCTCTTGGCATAACAGCATATCGATTGTGCAAGGATACATTTATCCCACAGACACGCATCAGTGAAATCCTCAAAGGGAAAAGAAGGGTCACTGCCGACAGCGCATTGAGATTCGCAAAGTATTTTGGCACTTCTGCTAAATTTTGGCTAGGCCTTCAGGATGATTACGATTTAGAAGAGGAAGGAATAAATAAGAAGAGTGAGTTAGACGAAATTCCAAAGATCAATACCAACGCAGCATAACATCGGCTCTGGTTTTATAGATTCAGAGATATTGGCAAATGAAATAAGGAACTGTGATTTTTCTAATGCTAATTTATCGGGGATAGAAGTTTCAACATCAGAGTTTCGTAATAACAAAATTGAAAACACAAATTGGCAGCATGCTTCTTTCGCCAAGGCTTCGGCGAATAAAAGTGAATCGAGAGGTTCATGCACGGTTCTGTGAAAACGCAGAGGTGAAACTTCTTTATGTGACCCGACCTGCGTACATTGGAAATATAAATACATAAAAAGAAAAGGGTATATATTTTTTGAACAAAAACAAATAAGCATCAATCATGAAAAAAGTATTACCAATTTCTTTTTTTTTATTTTTTACTTTAACAGGCATGGCGCAAAATGTTGGCATCGGCATTACCAACCCCGGTGCTAAATTAGAAGTAGTTGGTGGAGTAAAAATATCCGACTCCCTCAATATCGGAGACCAGGTCAGAATAATGAGCGGAACCCTCAAGTCGAACACCAACGCCGGCGACGGCGGGACGCACCCATTTGGGGAGTATCACCGCGACAACGCCATCCAGGCTTGGGCGTCAGTGAGCGCCTCGGGTGCTTTGTTCGCCTCGTATGGCGTGGTCAGCCCCCTAACTCACGTCACCGGAGAATACACCTTTACGCTTCAGGTCGGCGCGATCGATAACACGCGTCTGGCGGTTGTAGCTATTCCCGAGATCGACTCGCCGGCGATCAGCGCCGCCGCTGCACGGCTGATCAGCGTCAACACGATCAACGGAACGACATTTAAAGTGTACATCACCAACGGCAATTACGTGTTGACGGACAATGACTTCATGGTGATCGTGACGGGGCGATAAACGTATTCTGAACTTGAAAATACTTTAATTCATACCAGGTTTTTTCGAAATAGTATCAACGTTTTACAACCGCCCCAACGTTTTGCAACCGCCCTAACTTTTTGTAACTTCTTTTAGCTAGTTTATATTTTCGTCATTTCAATTTATTATCTTGTACAGACTAAGGCAATCTATATAATTGACCTGATTTAACTGGCATCGATATGAAAATGTATCTCATTATTTTATTGTGCATTGCCATTGATCTGCATATTCTGACTGCACAGGAAATGATCAACGGAATTTTGTCGGGTCAAATTGATTCTACTTATTCAATAAGGCACAATCTATTTTGTGACACCATTTTTTCATTTTATGCAAGAGATCAAATACCTGTGGGGCTTGCATTTGACGGAGTATATCTCTACTCAGCAAGTCAGTCTCAAGTGATTTATAAATTTAATCTTAATGGACAACTAATGGATTCAATTCCATATCCAGGGCTTACTGTAGTTTCAGGTGATATGGATTTTGATGGTACATATCTATGGGTTGTAGTTGAGCAGGAAGGCAAACTCTATAAACTTAATCCAGGTAATGGGGACGTTATCACCTCAATGGCTCTTCCTTCAAGCGATGAACCAGACCCTGATAATTTTGGTTGCGCCATTGACAATGGTTATATCTGGGTTACAGAATATATTGAAGGAACATTGTTGAGAATAAATTTGACCACCGGTGTCTTAGTAGATTCCTTTGTCATCAATAGACGGATATTACCTCTCAAAATAATAAGAGGAGAACTGTATGGCATCGATTTTAATTCTCACGTAGAAGATTATATGTTGCTAAAGTTTGACAAAAGTACCGGAGCTGTTATTGATTCAATTCCCTGGTGTCTAAATGAACCATTGGGATTTACTTTGGCAAACGAACGATTATGGGGTTTAAGTTCTGGTTTCAACGGAACGCAACGAATATATCAATTTCAAAACTTACTTTCAGCCACAGAAAATATCAATTCCACTGAGGATATCATTACGGTTTATCCAAATCCAACCTCTGAAAATGTCACCGTCAGTAGTACAGGCATGATTAATAGGATAGAAATATATAATGCCATAGGAAATACGGTTATCTCAATGCCTGAGGTGAATAAAGACACTTATTTTGACGTTGATGTTTCTTTTTTACAAAAAGGGATTTACTTTATAAGGATTCAGAATGGCCATCGTAGCTATGTTGAAAAGATATTGATACAATAGGAATATATTGAGGCCCAACCGGTGCGGGAGCAAATGGGGGTTCATCAATGAAATTGGAGCGTTCATTATTTAGTCACAATTGGAGAAAGGAGATTATTGTTATTTTTTACGTAAGAGGAAAGAAAAAAAATACTAATTGTATCAATATGAATCAACATCAAAATAGGATATGGTAAATCAAAAATCGTAAATCGCAAATCGAAAATGTCTTTTCTCTTCTGGTTACTCTTCGTGCTTGATTTGTTGCTTGTCATTCTGACACTTGGTGCTTCCGATTTTAGATCGAGTTTTGGTGCCGGTACAAATTTTAACAACTTGATACTTTTGGCGACGATCATTAGTTTGTTCGCAAGTCTTGTGACGCGATATTATTTCAGGCAAAATAGATTAAGTCTACTGGTCGTGGCGATTCCGATACTATTTCTTGTATTGATTTATGTTTTTGAAAAGATAAGTGG
>JBATMM010000061.1:0-27224 GCA_049289835.1 Saprospiraceae bacterium
CTAAATCGTCTCAGCCATTTATTCAACAAAGAAAAGTTTCCGTTAATTGAAATATCTTTCTTCATGATCATTTGTTTTCCAGTTTTATGTGTTCTTCCTGGGGCAATTCTGCTACCTCAATAAGCGTAATAAATTTTCCTGCAATCGTGAAAATCAGGAAAAACAAAGCGACTCCTCCAAATGTCAAAGCCCATTCCACCCAGGTAATTGAATAATGGATGTATTCCGCGCGAGTATCCTGCATAGGAAGTAATGGAGTCAACAGAGTCGGAACAACAATCAGGTACCGTTTGACCCACATAGCCAATACCAATATGGCTGCCACTACCATAAGTGAATTCGGTTTCCTCAGTTTAGGTATGGAGGCAAAAATGATAGGGAGAATGACACCCAGCACATTTGTAAAAAATGTCAGCCAACCATATTCATCCGGAGAAAATAATTTTTTGATCAATTGACCATCCCACTTTTCAGATCCATACCAACTTGTGAAATATTCGGAAAAAGTAAAGTATCCGTAACCGGCTGCAAGGACCAACATCATGTAGGCGAGATAGTCAAAATGTTGTGGTGTTATGTATTTTTCAAGCTTATATACTCTTCTTGTATACCATGTGATCACTATCAAGACACCTGTCCCTGAATATATAGCTCCCAAAACAAAATAGGGACCAAAAATCGTGCTATGCCAACCCGGTCTCAATGTCATTCCAAAGATCCATGACAGGATCGAAGCCACCATAATAGATATTGGAATGAGAAGAATAGCCAACAGGTTTTGTGAGGTCAATAATCGTTTCTTCTGGTCTTCAGTCCCATTATATCCGAGAGATAACCAACCATAGAGATTGTGCTTCCATTTTGAGATTTTCAGATTTGAATCACGATACACAGCAAAATCACGGATCAATCCCAGGTAGAGAAAAAGAAAACTTCCAACAAGAAAAGTCATCACGGCCAATACATCCCAAATGAGCGGGGATTGAAGACGTGGATAAATAAATAAATAATGAAGACGGTCAAAGCGCCCAACACACAATAAAATAAAAAGAGGACCGACAATGACTGATGACAGTGTCATCAATTGTGCTAAACGTATGATTGGTTTACCCCATTCTGCTTTGAACAAATGGAGGAATCCGGCAATAATAGCTCCGGCATAACTAAGACCGATAAGGAACATAAAATTGACAATAAAGATACCCCATACAACAAAATCCCGCATCCCGGTGACAACATGACCATGTGCAATCTGCTGATACAATGCATACCCTGCGATACCAATCGTGACTACCAGGATTGTTATCCAGATTTTTTCCCGCATACTGGTATGTTCGATCCGCGGAGAAAATGTCCGTAAGATTTCAGAACCGGTAGTTGTAATTTTCATCAATGTATTATTCTAATGGTTATACATATTTTTCCTGAACATCATTATCTTTCCAACACATCTTTGAACCGGTCCTTAATATTGTCCGGTAAATCATCAAGTCCTCTTTCTACAGGAAACAATCTGTCTTTTGGTGGGAGATACCAAACGCGCGGTTCGGTACCCAGCTCTTCTGCAAAGCGGTATCCACCGCGGTCTTTGATGATGTCACTGAAACGTACTGTTTCATCCCCATTTGTGACGGTATCTTCGTTCTGATCACCAAAATAAAAGACACCGTTAGGGCAAGCAGTCACGCAATCGGGCAGTTCTCCTTCTCTGGACTTATCAGGACAGAAATCACATTTCTCAACTGTTCCTACTTTGGATGGAACGCTGGTCTCAGGTGAATATGTAAGGCAGCTGACTTCAGTTGATTGTTCAGGCTCTGACCAATTAAATACCCTTGTAGAATAAGGACATGCGGCCATGCAAAACTTGCAGCCGATACATCTTTCGGTATCAATGAGGACAAGGCCATCCTGACGTTTGAAGGTCGCATCTACAGGACAAACTTTGACACAAGGAGGATTGTCACAATGAAAACAGGTTTTTGGAAACCAATAAGGGGGTGCTTCAGGGCTATCTTGCATTAGTTTAACCTGCAACCACTCTTTTTCTTCAGGGAGATGATGCATTTTCTGACAAGCTGTCACACATTTCCTGGCGTTTTTGCATCGCGCCAGATCTATCACCATCACAAATTTTCTTCCTGGTATACCTAGCCTTGCTTCCTCCCTCGAGACAACCGTTTTGTTCGCTTGTCTGAGATGAGAGGAGTCAATGGTGACTAACTCCCCATCCGGTGAAAGCAGAACCACTTTTTCGCCTGATTCTTTTTCTTCTTTTTTACCACATGCACAAGCTGCGCTTCCACATGCAGCCGCTGCAACACCAAGTGCGGCATTTTTGATGAAGCCCCTCCTTTGGTTTGATGTTGGGTTTTCGCTATTTTCCATGCCTACTTACCGGATTTATTTTGTGTATTGGTCCACTTCAGTATTTTCTCATTGCTTGCTTTTTCCCGGTCTCCGGACTTTTCCAATATTTTTTTACTCACCTCAACTAATTTTCCATCCGGAGTCAACATATGTACCGTATCATCACCTCCCGGATCTGGAACCATGGCATTTACTTTTTGAGAGAGGAGTCCTGCGCCGCTAAGAAGTCCAAAGGATAGGAACTTACGTCTGGAACTTTTGTCAGTTAGTTTCTGCTTCATAATATTATTTGGGTAAGAGGTTGATCTATTTCGTCAATAACTCCACAACCGTGTTATGTTAAACCCGATGAGCCACTCCGGATCCCATAACGAAAAACTTTTGTTGCCAAAGCCCCAGTTTGTGTTATAGGTATTATTTGTTTGGGGAATTATGCTGTTATAGTTACCCAGGAAAATTTGAAACTGGTGAGCACTTGTATTGAACTCAACACCGAAGGAAAAATTGGGTTTAGGATCTTTTGAATCCGGAAATTCAGGGTCGATTGACGGACGTGTAGTCAAAGGATGATCATAATTGACCAAAATATTCATTGTGTTTGTGACCATATATTTGGCCGAAATTGCCAATGCAAAATGGTCATTATCCAATTGTTGAACACTGCCATCTTCAAGTCCCGGGGCAGGATAAATGGTATTAAAATGTGAAAGACTTCCTGCTATTTGCACTGATAGTTTGTCAGATATTTTCCTGGCCAACAATAATTGGTGGAAATAAGACAGGCGATCCGAAAATACAAGCTCATCTGCATTGGTAAAAGCGTTCTTGTCGCGGGAATCTATAGCCGCGTTGACAAAATAGCTGAGACTTACCGGACTTCCTCCAGAAATCATTTGCTTTAATATAGCATATTTAGCATTAATATCCCAGGTCAGATTTTTCTTGGTCAGGCCAAATCCAACCATTAAATTATTTATTGGAACATAAGCTAATCCAAGACGAATATTGGAGGGAGCATACAATCCCCAGAAATCTTCATACCCATTATATACCAGTCCAAACCGGTGTTGGATATCGAACTCAAGAGTGCCCTTAAAAGGAACCATCACGGATTGGTTGTCAATAATCCAGATGCTTGAAAATGTATTTTTAACGGGCTTATTTTCCGAATCCGGCATTTCTGTCTCCTGAGCCCATAAGTTAAAGGCTTGTATAAAAAGGAGAAAGAGCATCCCAAAAATTTTATACATAGATGGTTTCATTGTATGACGATATTTAGCCTATTAATTATTCTTCCCTCCCTGTGTTATCCATTGAAGTACAAGAGCATTGTCCGTAGCATTCGCCCCTAATGGCGGCATAGGCCCAAGAGCTTCTGACATCCATAAATAAAGTTTGCTTTGATCAGGGGTTTCGATATTGATGTAACCTTTAGTCGATAGGTTGTCATAAGCCACTGATGACCTTAAATCAGGTGGGGCCCCTGACCCATTATGGCATCCTGAGGAAGCGCATTTGTTTTCGAAAATGGGGAGGATATCCTGGCTAAAAAAAACCTCTACCCCCGGGTCCACATGAAATGGTAATACTTCATCATATTTACATGATAAGACCAACGTGAAGCATAGTCCTGCGAAAAAAGCCAGTTGGATGATAGGTTTCCTTTTCATAATATTTGGGCAAGGTTAATACAGTTCTTTACTTTTTTTATATTAAATAATGGTAACCTATGATTTAAGACACATTTTATTTGTCCGGATAAATCGAAGTCGATCAATCATTATTTGTCTCAAAAATAAAAGTCGGTCAATGACAGTATAGTGATCCAAGTCATTGGCTCTAATGATACCTATCATTACTGGGAGGCAATTGTACGATTCAAGTATTGGTATTTATTGGTTCACCTGAGAATGACATAATATAGTCCAGAGGGAATCTGAGCAGACTATGATTTACGAGTATGATAATAAGATGTGAATATAGCAGAAATTTTATTTATTTTTATACTCTCCCCGACGTAACACCTTAATGAATATTTAATCTTCTGTTCTATGAGGAAGTCGATTCTATTTTGCATTCTTTTTATTCCCAGGCTGCTTACCGCACAACCGGGAGCAGTAACAGAACATCTTAAAGTGGACCAGTTTGGCTATCAGCCCGATATGCAGAAGATCTGTGTGATCAACAATCCACAGGCTGGGTTTGATTTTATAGCCGGTGATTTGTACACCCCTGGCGCAACTCTCCAAATACGGAATGCAGTTACCAACGCGCTTGTTTTTTCAGGCCCTGCTACGTCTTGGCATAGCGGAGCTATATATGATCAAAGTGGAGATAAAGCATGGTGGTTTGATTTTTCTTTGGTCACTGCTGTTGGTTCATATTATGTCTATGATCCGACCAACATTAAGCATTCGTTTTATTTTGATATTAAACCGGATGTGTACAGTGATGTCATGAAGCAGGCGATGCGCATGTTTTTTTATCAGCGATCAGGATTTGCAAAGACTGCAACGTATGCAGGTGTATGGTCTGATGGAGCAAGCCATCTTCATACTCAACAAGACCTTGACTGCAGACTCGTGACAAATCCAATCGCATCAACATCAAGAAATCTCAGAGGCGGCTGGTTTGATGCAGGTGACTATAACAAGTATGTCAACTTTGCGTATGAACCTATTCATGATATACTTTTTGCTTACATCGAAAGACCATCTGTATGGGCAGATAATTATAATATTCCTGAATCCGGTAATGGTGTGCCTGATGTGCTTGATGAAGTGAAATGGGAGCTTGACTGGTTACGACGCATGCAGGAATCAAATGGTTCTGTGCTGATGAAAGTATCTGTCACTGATTTTACAGCAGCTAGTCCGCCGAGTGCTGATGTCGGATTCCGCAGATATGCTCCGGCCCAAGCTTCTTCGACCAGATGTGCTGCGAGCATGTATGCCATGGGTGCATTAGCATTTCAACAATCAGGTATTCCTTCGTTACAACCTTATGCCGATTCGTTAAAAACAGCAGCGATAAATGCATGGAATTGGTTAGTGGCCAATCCTGGTTTCTCTGCTTACAATAATGCTGGTTTCCAGAGTGCTAACCCCGAGATCAGTAATTATCAACAGACTTCTGCTCAGATAGGAGCAGCTGTTCTATTATATGCACTCACAAGCCAGACAACCTATAAGACCTATGTGGAAACCAATTACACACAGATCCAGCCTATGCAGTGGACATTCTGGTATCCATGGGAAAGTATCATACAGGATTTGTTGTTGTATTATTCTTCACTGCCCGGGGTTACTACATCTGTGAAAAATGCAATTCGTAATTCATTCATCAGTGCAATGGCAAACAATAGCCACTTGTTGCCAGCGTATACAAATACTAGTTGTGCATATCGGGCCTTTATGAATGATGGTGACAACACCTGGGGTAGTAACCGTCCACGTGGCCACAGTGGTCTGATGTTTTCCAATTACATCCAATATGATTTAGCTGCAGACACCATACCATATCGTAATGCGGCGACAGGGTATATTAATTTTCTGCATGGCGTCAATCCTATAAGCAGAGTGATGCTGACGAATATGTACAATACAGGTGCAGAAAAATGTGCAAATGAAATGTATCATTCCTGGTTTGCAGACGGGACTAACTATGACAATGCATTGACTTCTCTTTACGGGCCTGCACCGGGATACCAGACGGGAGGATTCAATCCCAATTATCAACCTGATCCATCCTATGGAGGTACGATCGTGCCACCACAAAATCAACCTTCATTGAAATCGTATAAGGACTGGAATACAAGCTGGCCTGAAAATTCGTGGGAGATCACGGAGACGTCGATCTCAAACCAAGGATCTTATATTAAACTACTATCAAAATTTATTCCTCAGCTTAATTCATGCAATCATACTGTAACCAATGGAGGTGATCAGGGCCCCGGTACATTACGTTATGTGCTAGCGTGTGTGAATGCCGGTGATACGATACGACTTCAGCTTCCGGCAGGGGACAGTATAAAATTAACCTCAACACAAATCAATTTTACAAAGAACATTACAATCATCAATATGGTGACAGGCAATGCAAAAATCTATTGTGGATACGGAGGTGTGGGGATTTATATTTCTCCTGGTGTCACGCTGAATCTTCATGACCTTTCCTTCCGGGGTATCGGATCAAATCTATTGTGGAATGCCGGGACACTCAATCTTCACAATGTGATCATGCATAAATCAGGGCTTTCGATGCAACCTCTGGTGAACATGAGTCAGGCAAGGGTGTATGGGAATGTGAATGTGGTGAATTGATTTTCGATTATCTGCCCCTAAATCCCCTAAAGGGGACTTATGAAAAAATGGGGGTTTATTGATTCTTAATTGGAAGCAAAAGGAAAACATCAATCATAATATTGAATAGATAATTCAAAAAAAGTCCCCTTTAGGGGATTTAGGGGCAAATGAAGTGCTTCACAATTTTCTGCTCATTCGAAACAATCTGATTCTCCATTTGGTATATTGACATTTAAGTGTCCATCAATCTCAACCTGATCAGGATAGAAGCAACCATTTTTTGTTTTAAATTCATTGGCGTTCAGACCACAGTCTATCCGACAGGCATGTCCTTCTACCTGGTATAATCCCCCTGCTTTCAGGAAGACCGAAAATTTGTATTTGAATAATCCAATGTAGGGTACATTGCCGGTGAGAAAGCCATCCCATGCTGAATTCACAATATTATTTTGATCATACCCTACACTCACCCAAATGATGGTATCCCCTACCGGAGTCATAATAAGATAGGCATCAAAACCACCAATCTTGTCATTATAACGTGGAGCAAAAAAATCATTTATACCGTCATTATTTGGTGTGAAGGCATTGGGGACATACATGTATGCACTGTCGTAGCGGAATTCGACGGGTTCAACGCCACAGCAGGATTCATAGACTGATGTATTGATGTGTTCTTTTCGGTCACAACCAGAGAGAAAAATAGTGGTTAAAAAAAGAGAACAGTTAAGCAATATATTGAAATGTAGATAGATTTTTAATTTCTGAAATATGGTTTTTGCGTTCATTCGATGATTAATTTACGTATTGCCTTTGAGTTTTTATGATTCCTAATATATATTAAATATATTCCATGATCGAGATTTAAATGAAAAGTTTCTTCTGCCGAATTTAATTTTTGAGTAAAAAGTATTTTCCCCGTCACATCAATAATTTGAAATTGTGAATCATTCATCAAATTTTGATTTTCAATTTTCAAAGTAATAATGCCGTTTGATGGATTTGGAAAAATAGTAAATCCGTTCCTGATGTCAGCTATATTATCTGTTGCCGTCAATGGAATACCATCTGCAATGATCAGATCATCTACCCACCAGGTCTGATCGATCGGCGAACCAACACCTATGTATGGGCCGTAAAATAACTGGTTGAATTTCATGTCAGGATGTGCCCCGGTTCTCATCAGGATGCTATCTGATGTGATGAGTAATTGTCCGTCATACCAATACCTGATTTTGCCATCAGGAATACCTATGCCACTTACAATATTGTTCAATTCGAAATAGGCTTCAATCTTATGCCAGTCATTTTTGTAATAGGGTCCGGGAGTATTTCTGAAATACACTGAATCTGCATGCCAGCTACGTGAACTATAATAACCATGACTGCTCCCTGCATCGGGGAAACAATCCCGTTTATCAAGGTGGCCTGCTAATCCATTGCATGAACAAGCTGAACGATCTTCAGTGAAAGGGTAGGAGCTGAAATTACCATTGCAGCCAAGGAATGAATTATTATTGAGCAGAATGCAATTTGGATCCACATTTTTACTGTCTTGTAAAGCCAGAAGAGGTTTTCCACCGTTTTGCTCGATATATGTAGTGAGATATGTATCCGCCGGTCCCTGGTAAATCCAGTCTTCATTCGTGAGAAAGCTCCATTCGTGTGGATGATAAGCGACACCTGAGCCTATCCAGTTGGCACTATACTTGACCCAATAGCTGATGTAAACCTTGTCTGTTTCGGTGAACAAATGACGACCTGCACCCGAAGTGGTAGCGCCTTGTGCAAAGTGGCCCTGATAAGCGTGTGTACCATTTTTAAATTCAGTCGTAGTACGCTGATCTTTGAACCCATCATACCAGCCTTTGCCGGCAAAATCACCTGATTCGAAATCATCAAATATTAAAATATTTTGACCTGGCAATAAAGAAGCATATAAAGAAAAGACCAGGAGGATAAATGAAACGTTGATGATTTTGCTATTAAGGTTCATAAAATATCTTTGAAATCAGGTTCAACAGTCCTGAGAAACTCTGCATAGGTAAGTTATGAATAGAAGATGGAATGGCAAAGCAGGTTGATCCTGATTTAAGATAATGTTGTAAATCATCGATTCTGGTGATCTTCCTCATTTACACTTAAAATGAGCACACCTCATCTTTGTATACGTTTCTGAACTACTTCTTAAAATTTACAATCATGAATAGAGATAACACTGTAGCGAGCATCATGACAAAGGATGCGATAAGTGTCAGAAGTGATACAGCTATAGATGAGATCAATACTATTTTTGAAAAGTATAAATTTCATCATCTTCCCGTTGTTGACAGGGGAGAATTGAAAGGCTTGATCTCTAAATCAGATTATCTGAAGGTCAGGCACATGCTCGCCTATACGTGGAGCGGACAGATCGACATCAATGATCTGTACTCTACCCTTAAAGCATCGGACATCATGACTTCACAGCCATTGTGTATCGAACCTTCGGATACGATAGGAATGGCAGCAGATATTTTTCTTGCGAATGTGATTCATGCTTTGCCAGTAGTGGACGATAATGAATTAGTTGGGATAGTCACTTCTCACGACATTCTGGCTTATGTTTTTCATCAGCTTAGATTATCGTAAAAGAGTAGAAATAATAATTTAGGAAATATAATTACCAACATGGAAAAGGGTGCATTGATCAAAGAAATCATGACGGCTGAGGTTGTTACCGCAGTGAAAGAGGAAACGATAGAATCTGTAAAAAATAAACTGCTGATCAATCGTATACACCATATACCTGTCGTACGCGGAAAACATATTGCAGGTATGATCAGTCTTTCTGATATCCATATGATGGAGCATCATTTTACACTTTTTCATTCGAAACTGGCCGAAGAGATTAACCAAAAGTTATTCTCCACCATCCTGGCGCATGAGATTATGACCAGTCAGGTCATCAAAGTCAGAGAAGACGAGCAGTTGAGTGTGGCGGTAGACTTATTCAAAGAGAATGTGGTTCATGCGTTGCCTGTCGTCAATAAATCGGGACAGCTCGTTGGAATCCTGACGCCTATGGATCTTGTCAGATATGCATATGATACTAAAAAAATGATTTGAAAAAATCTAAAACGATGAAAATCTTATTTCCAACCGATTTTTCCAATGCCGCAGAAAACGCCTTCATATTTGCACTCCGGCTTGCGAAGCAGCTTAAAGCCCCTATCACAGTTCTACATGTTTATACACTGCCTGATGTATCACCATGGCTTGAGTTGCCGGATATCAATAAGGAGGTCAATGACCTTGTGACCAGTGATGAATTCGATGCGTTTAAGACAAGGATTGATACCCTCAAAAGAATTGCCTCAGAAAATAATCTTAGCGATATAGACATCAATTATTCGCTTCGTGAATCAGCTTATGTTGTGAATGGTATCGTAGATGAGGCTAAAGATATGAATGCAGACCTGATGATCATGGGCACGAATGGAGCTTCGGGATTTAAGAAAGCTGTCTTTGGTAGTGTAGCCTTAAAAACGATGGAAGAATCATCTTGTCCGGTTCTGTTGGTGCCTGATAAAGCATTCTTCAAAGGCATTATAGACATCGGATTGACGCTGGAATATCTTCCTGAGGAAAAGGAATTAGTAAGACATGCTCTCGCTTTTGCGATAAAAATCAATGGCCATCTGGATTGTTTTCATGTGGATAGCGGGGATCACAACAAAATGAAATCAGATCCCGGCGAATGGCAGGAAGAATTTAAACATGACAGCCATATCAGTTTTCATACACATTATAGTCTGGATGAGAAGAAAGGAATAATAGAATATTGTAAACAGAAACACCTGGACATGCTGGTGATGAGGGCACATCAACGAAATTTCATCAGGGAGCTATTTTCCAGTAGCCTTGCGATAAAGGTGGCTTATGATATTCATATACCATTACTGACTTTGCATCTGCCTGAAACTGTATAACAGAGTCCTTCTGTAATCAGTATCGAAGGTCATGTAATTTTTTAGCCGAATCAATGATTATATCCGATCCCTGGATTTCGATCAGGCCTTCTTCTTTAAACTCAGTGAGACAACGAATGATGGTTTCTTTGGCTGTTCCTGCCATATTGGCCAGATCTTCTCTTGTGATGGATAATGTCGCTTTCCCATTTTTAACATAAAATGAATAGAGGTCTGTGAGCGTAGAAGCTAATTTCATGCGTACAGATCCAAATGCCTGCAACAATAATTTCTCATTTGCTTTAAGCTGATCAGCAGACATTTGGTGGAGGAAATAATAAGATGCTGCGGGATGGGTTAAAACAAAATGGATAAAATCATCTTTCTTCACGGGAATAACTTCAAGATCTTCCAGGACTTTTACAGTTTCCTTATATTGCGGGCCAGAGAATGCCGAAGAGACGCCGATGATCATCGGTGGTTTGTACAAATGAGTGATGACTTCTTTCGAATAGTCATCAATTTTTGAAGCCATTGCTTTTCCCGATTTGAGCAGAAACACGTTTCGGCATGTCTGTCCTTCTGCATATACAAGGTCTTTTTTACGAAGCAGTCTTGATTCGGATTCTTTGAAATGTTCCGGCAGAGAATCATATAATTGCTGTTCACTCTGGAGATGGATTATTGCACCTCCGTGGCCCCCATGTTGAGAAGATGAAGTGGCTTTACTCAATCGCATCTCAATAGTATCCAGCAATTCCACATCATCAAATGGCTTCGTGATATAATCATCCGCCCCAAGCGTCATACCACGCCTGACATCGGCTAATTCTGTTTTCGCAGTCAGAAAAATAAAAGGCACATGAGAAAAGCCTGGTGCCTTGGAAAGTATGCGCAGGACGCCATAGCCATCCAGTTCCGGCATCATCACATCGCACAGAATGAGATCAGGCTGTTCATTCAATGCCGCCTGGACACCTTCTTTTCCGTTAGCTGCAGTGACAGTTTCATATCCGGAGAGAACTAATATTTCGCTCAGGTTTTCCCTTACATCTTGATTGTCTTCAATAATCAGTATCTTATTTTTCATAGGAGATTGGAATAATAATGGTAAAAGTAGTTCCCTTACCTGAGATACTTGTAAATGACATTGAGCCATTGAGTAAAGTCAGATAAGAGCTTACAATATTCAATCCGAGCCCGGTGCCCGTAATATTCATGGCATTTGAGGCGCGAAAAAATCTCGAACCGATATATTTTTGGTCCTCTTCCGGGATGCCCATGCCTTCATCTTTGATTTCCATTGTAAGCTTTTGATCATCCTGATGCACCAATAAAGAAATGTGTTTATTTTCTTCCGAATATTTTATGGCATTGGACAATAGGTTGTAAAGAATATTGCGCAGCATATTTTTGTCTGAAGTCACTTCAATGCCTTTTGTGTTTTGACTAAAGAGAAATTTCTGACCATTTTTAAGTAATCCTTCTATTTCGCCTTCGAGGTCTTTAAGCAAGGCATCTACAAAAAAGCGACTGATCAATGGCTCAAAATATCCTTCTTCCAGGCGATTAATAGAAAGGAAATCTGTCAGGATATTGTTGAGGTGCATGACACTCGCTTTTATTTTTTCAACATGTCGGTTGCGATCTATGGCTTGCTCGGGTTTATCGTATCGTGTGATCAGTGCAGCAGAAGATAGTATCCCGCTTAAAGGCGTCTTAAACTCATGCGAAGCCATGGACATAAACCTGGATTTTAATAATCCCAACTCTTGTTCCTTTTCAAGCGATTTCTTTAGTTCTACCTGTGTACGCAAAAGGGCAGTTTCAGAAGCTTTGTGTCTGTCTATAGATTTGTTTAAAAGCTGATTCGTATCCAGAAGCCGATTGACAGCATTCTGTAGATCAATGGTGCGTTCGATTACGTTGGTTTCCAATTCCTGATTTAAGGTGATCAGATTATTTTCGGCCGTCTTGACATCAGAGAGGTCATGAATGATCCCGGTGAAATAATGCTGACCATTTAAGATGATTTCACTCACAGCCAGTCTGGCAGGGAAGAGAGATCCGTTTTTATGTTTGCCTTCGATTTCACGGCCTATGCCGATTATTTTTTTATGCCCGGTCCTGAGGTAATTGTGGACATAGGTATTGTGAAGTTCTTTATGAGGTGAAGGCATCAATAAGGTTATGCTTTGTCCTAAAACCTCAACCCGTTCATAGCCAAATAGTGTAGTTGCTGCCTGATTGACCATCACAATGATACCATCCGTATCCATAAGGAAGATGCCATCGATGGCGGTCTCCACTATTGATTTCATTATGCTTAGAGAATGCTCGGCTTCAAAAATGGAGTGCATAGGCATAGGGCTAAGATATTGAAATTCAAAGCTTTTTCTCTAAATGACCAGAATCAATTTTAATTATGACCTGCATCATTTTGAAGGACATACCTGCCAAATACCTTTACAACAATAAGAAATAATGAATCATGAAGCTCTTGGATCTTAGTATCTCATCTCTTATCCTCCGGTTTTACCTATTGATGGCTATTGTCATCATTGTGGGATTCTCCGGCTATTGGGCGATCTCGCTTCTGGCTTTACCTGTTTTTTTTACCGCCCTGATGGGGATTAAAATGAGCTGGCCTAAAATTCATCTAAGAAGTCATAAAGCTGATTCGGCAGGGTTACAACATGCCCATTAAATTATAATCTCAAATCATACCCTAAATTTCAAAACATATAATATGGATTTTACCGCACCTGTTTCAAAATACATGAGTAAAAAATTACTCACAGTCTCTCCCCTCGACAACATGACTGCTGTCAAGGAAATATTTAATAATAATCGAATACACCATATCCCCGTTGTAAAATATAAGACCATTGTTGGTATCGTCAGTAAAGCTGATTATTTATATTTTCTTCGAAAGGTAAAAACGGGACATGCACCAGTGGTGGAAGATATTGGATTGGAAAAATACCTGGTAGAAGACATCATGACTACAGGTCTTGCCACCATGGAATCTACTGAAAGAGTCAATGTAGCTCTCGAGGTACTTTCTGAAAACTTATTTCATGCTATTCCCATCGTTGACAATGGTGAGTTGGTTGGAATATTTACAACACAGGATGTAATAAAAATACTGATGGAGGAAGACCTGGTCAGGATGAAATCAAATTAGTTACCATTTTAATTTACCGGTGAGATGAATATAGAGGTGTTCAGTGTGAAAGGTTTTTCAGGAAATCTTTTAAAAAATTTACTTGAAGAGGCCCTGAAGAAAAACAATCTTTCGTATAGTGTAAGTTTAATTAATAGCGTCGATCAATTTATTGAGGCAGGGCTTGCTTCTGTGCCGGCTTTAAAGATTGGTAATAAAATAATACAAAACTCCACTGACGATGCCATGGAAGAGATGATCCGTGAAGCGGTGGACTTTCTCAAAGAAAATGAAGAACATGATATTTTAGTACCCGTTGATTTTTCGCCGGCGAGCCTGCATGGATTGCATTATGCTAAAATGATGGCGGGTTATTTAGGCCTTGGTATCAATATTGTCCATGTACATTATCCCGTCTATGATCCAGTGACATCCGTCTCACTTGATGAACATTTGATGAAACAATGTGAACAGCAAGTGGAAGACCTGGCTGCTGAACTCCGGAAAGAAGATGAAAAAAGCAACAATCCGGTTCATATCTCCACTAACCTGGAAATAGGCGGAATCGATGTTTCCCTGATCGATATCTTGGAAAATAAAAAATATGATATGATGGTCATGGGGACTAAAGGCACAGATACAGGTATCAGGCGATGGTTTGGAACTGTAACGGCTACCGTGAGTCGTCATGGCAATAAACCTGTCATCGTGGTTCCGCCCCAGGCAGAGATTAAATTTCCGGGAAAAATTGTAATCGGGTTTTCGGAAGAATTGATCATGGATAAAACACTTGAAACTTTGCTCACATTCGGAGCACAGAATAATGTATTTTTTGATTTTGTGCACATCAATGACAATGAAAAGGAGTTTAAGAAACTAAAAGATAAACTCTACGAAAATTTAATGTCAAACAGGGATCTGTTAGTTGGATTCAACATCCGATCGATGCCACTCGGGCAAAAACATATTGATGAGGTATTGTCGGAATATGCGGACGATGTAAAGGCAGGAATGATTGTTTTAGTGACGAAACATCGAAGCTTCATAGAAAATCTTACGCATAAAAGTGTAACAAAAAGTGCACTTTTACATGCTACTCTTCCCCTGATGATCATTCATCCGGTTCTTAATGCTGCGGATTAGGAAACCATACAAATTCAATTTTCCACACCGGTAGTTCAACTTTATAGATTAACAATCTGTTTTAACAGGAGTCGGTCCATTTGTTTTATCCTTTAGTGACTGAGTTGAAGCTGGCAATTGGATCTATTTAAAAAAGCCCCTGACATTGAAGCCGCTTCGGATGAATATCATCAAGAGTGGTTTAAGGATGAACATATTCCCCTGAGGAGATACAATATCTGGCATAAGCGTCACCATTGGACCACGCATTAAAATCATCCTTCAGGAGTATTCTCCGTTTTTTTGCATTTCTATTGCATACAGAATGAGGAGCACCAGACTAAAAAATGATAAAAAGCCCATAGCTATTGCGACAGCCATTGAGGTTTCTATTCCTTTTTGCTGCATGACGATCATCAGACTGCCTATTGTGATATCCATCAGTATAAAAAACACCAGAGAAATCGGTGCAAGAATAAATGCGAGTGATTTTTTATGCAATAACATTATGCCGGTGATGAACAGACCCGGAAGAAAGACAGCCAGGTCGATCACCTGTACTGCATTCGTAGGCAATCCCACTTCAAGGAGACTTGCAGGTACTTTGTGTGCCACGATAGCCGGAATGATTTCTGAAAGCCATAGCAGATAAAAAATACTGCTGATCAGTATAAAATAGATTCCGATAATATTTGTCAGCAATGGATTATTGACTTGAATAATAATCGGTGATTTTATTTGGTGGTGTATAAAGTACATCAACGAGTAGAATGACAAGCCTAGATTGATGCAATAGAAAACAAACAACGAATTGAAATGAACATCAAAACAATAAATACAAAAGGTGTATACCAGGTATAGATTAGTACCCACCCAAACCAATACCCCGGTTTTATTTCCTCTTGAGGAAAATATAGCACTGAGCAGGAGAATAGGCGCTATCAAAAACAGATCAATCATATCCTGGCCAATAGATTGGGTGGCCCAATTGAGGGTCTCACGTGTATAGAAATTGTCAGTATATAATCCAATAGCACTGGTCATCACCATAATCGATACGAGAGGCAATGACAGATATAAATATGCGAAGGAATATTTTTGGTGCACCTTTCAAATATTAAGGGACAATTTTATTAAATCAGGCAGGATTGATAAGTGATCCATGTCATAGGAAGAACTGATATGCATGCCCATATTAAATTTCCATTGTCTTTTGGCGACGTTTGTTCCATTTATAGATTTCAATCCACATGACACCTGCGAAAGCAATGCCCATCGACAGCACTAAGTCACGGATATTTAACATTGCAAATTGAAATAAATTCCTGACAGGCTGAACATAAATGGAGAGAAGGAATACGCCCAGGGATGCGATCAGGATAAATGGCAAAAGGGAATTTTTGTATTTAAGTGTGGTGATGACAGAGAAGTAAAAAGACCTGTTGACAAGTGTAAGAAATAGATTAGAAAATATAAGCGTGGCGTAAATGAGCGTTCGTATTTCCGTTTCATTGTGACCAATCACCATATAATAATAGCCAAGGCCAAGACAGGAAAGTGTGATCATCAGGCCCTGAACAATACTTAAAGAAAGTTCTGAAAGGCCAAATAATGAAGTGGTCATCTTGCGTGGCGGTTTTTGCATGGAGTTGGCTTCGATCGGTTCTTTTGCAAATACAATGGAGCATGTCGGACCCATGATCAATTCCAGAAAAATAACATGAATGGGTAAGAAGAAATCTTTGAATGTCCAGGAAAGAAGGAGTGGTATGGTGATGATCAGGATGATCGGAATATGAATCGATATGATGTATTGCAAGGCTTTTTTAAGATTTTCATAAATGCGTCTGCCCAGCGCAATAGCTTCAACCATATGAATCAGATCATCGTCCATCAGGACAAGTGATGCGGCCTGCTTGGCTATTTCACTCCCTCTTAATCCCATTGCGATCCCGATGTGGGCTGCTTTAAGAGCAGGTCCGTCATTGACTCCATCGCCTGTCATGGCTACAATCTCTCCATTTGCTTTCAATGCTTCAATGACTTTTAACTTGGCTTCAGGAAACATGCGTGAAAAAATATATACAGTTCCAACTTTTTTACGCAGCTCAGGTAGATTCATTTTCATGACTTCAGTGCCGGTCAGGACTTTCGAACTACCCTTGAAATGAATTTGATCAGCTAAAGCTACTACAGTGTCCGTATAATCACCTGTTATCATTTTCACCTTCACGCCTGCATCATAAAATTGTTCGAGGACCAATTGAATGTTTTTCTTTGGGGGATCATTGAAAGCAAGCAAGCCCAGAAAGTCAAAAACAAAATCGTGCTGTGAATGAGGCAGGCTTTTGATATCCGAATTTGATTTTGCGACGCCTAACAGCCTGTAACCTTTCGAAGCCAGGGCGCTGGTTTTATCCATTATCCCCCGGGTTTGTTCGGCAGTCAGTTTGCATTGTTTTAATACGCCTTCTATACTTCCTTTGACTGCAATGATAGGACTCGATTTGTGATCGCTGAAGACATGTGTCATGATCGGTGGATTCCCACTGAGCGGATATTCATGTATGAGTGCATAATCATGGCGCTTGTCGGATGGAACCGAAGACGTATACAACTCATGTATCGCTTTCTCCATGGCGTCGAACGGAATTATTTCTGATGCCCACATCGCATATTCAAGAACAATATTGAATGGCGATGTTGCTGAAGAGTAATCATAAGTTTTGTCATTCGTAAAATCATATATTGTTGTCAGCTTCATGCTGTTCTCCGTGAGCGTACCTGTTTTATCAGTACAGATCACAGACGCTGCTCCTAATGCTTCTACGGTATGCGTGCTTCGGGTGATTACTTTTCGTTTGTAAAGTTGGTAGGCACCCAGGGCCATGAAGGTGCTGAAGGCTACAGGTATTTCTTCTGGAATGACTGACATCGCCATAGTCAGTCCGTGTAATAGGCCATGAAGTAAGTTTTTTGAGAGATAATAATTGACCCCCCAGACAAGTAAAAACGCGCCTGCACCTGTCCATGCCATTTTGGTCACAAAATTTTCAATCTGGATTTGCAGGGGTGTCTTCGTTATTTCGATCTCCTGAAGAGATTGGCCGATTTTACCAAATGATGTCTGCGAACCAATGGCGGTGACCTTTGCGATGCCAGATCCGGTCATAACCAATGTTCCCTGGAAAATAATGTTTTCAGGAGGTGTCCCGTTTTTAAAAACAGGCATGGATTCACCTGTCAGAATGCCCTCATTGACCGTAAAGTCATGGGCTTCGATGATTTCAGCGTCTGCGGGTACTACATTTCCATCTTCAACCACGATAAGATCATCGATGACAATTTCACCGGTCGGTATCGTTATTTTTTGGCCATCCCGTATGACTTTGGCCTGAGGGGATGATAATTTTCGCAAAGCATTGATAGCACTGCGGCTCTTATTTTCCTGGTATATGGAGATGCCGGTGACGATGGCAATGGCAAATAACATGATGAAGGCCTCCTTCGACTGACCTAAAATAAAATATACCGAGGCCGCACAGATGAGCAACAGAATCATGGGCTGAAGCACTATTTCTTTTAGTGTATGCAGGAGTACATGGGGCTTAACCATTTGGGCAATATTAGAGCCATGCTGCTGTCGACTGGCATTTACTTCTGATCCGCTGAGGCCTTGGTGTGAAGATGTAGACATTGTTGATATTCAAATAGTAATTTAATTCCTTTTTATTGATGTCTTTACCAATTATTGAGACAAATTATCGTGGCAACGTATTTTTTTGATTAGCTATATCAATATGGACACTATGCGTAACATTCCGATTGATAAATGGTTGGGTTAATTATTTTTTACTTTGAAATGAAATTCTAAAGTCATTATAAATTTTATTCTCTGAGGCTATTTAGTATTGTTTACTTACCTTAACAGTGGTACAACTTTCAACTTTCAATTTATCGGTAGGAGTTGAAGCAACAAAAAAAGGAATACGTAAGAAAGATGGAATCATATATCATTGATACACCTCAGTTTCATCTGACGGAAATGGAATTTATCATCAGGCTCATCGTTGCGACAGGTATAGGATTGTTGATTGGTCTTGAAAGAGAACATGAGGCGATCATCAGTAAGGAAAGTATTTTCGCAGGTATTCGCACTTTTATCATTTTGACACTTGTAGGTTTTATCGGAGCAGGGTTGAGTTTTTTAATTTCTCCATGGATATTCAGCGTGGTACTTTTTGGAGCTATTATTTTAATCGGGATTTCATACTGGATTACCGCCACGAGAGGAGAGATAGGCGGCACATCTGAGGTGACAGCCATTCTCGCTGTCCTTTTGGGAGGACTGACCTTACTGGGATATGTTGAATTGAGCCTGATGATCATGGTCATCGTAGTCGTATTGTTATCTTCTAAACCGAGACTGAAATTTTTAATAGGCAAAATAACCAATGAAGAATTGTTTGCGTTCATTCGCTTCGTTGTGATTGCTTTGTTGATATTTCCTTTCCTGCCTGATAAAACATATGGTCCTTTTAATATTTTCAATCCTCATGAAATTGGTTTGGTTATTATTTTAATTTCCGGTCTTGGTTTTCTGGGCTATGTATTGATGCGCATTTTTGGAGCGGGGAGAGGAATATTACTGACCGGGATCATCGGCGGACTGGTATCGAGTACAATGGTGACATGGGTATTTTCGAAGAAAAGCAAAGAACAACCAGTATTATCATCAAGTTGTGCAACAGCTATTTTTGCGGCCTCTACGATAATGGTCATACGGGTGATGATATGGGTTTTTATTTTTAATGAATCTCTGGCTCCCGGATTAATTATACCTTTTGGTGTTTTATTCCTCACTACAATAGGTGTGACATTATATTTTTATTTTTTAGATAAAAGGAAACCGAAAGTTGAAGCGGGAATACCTTTAGGAAAACCATTGAACTTAGTCACCGCCTTATTTTTTGGATTATTATTTGTCGCTGTATTATTTATTGTCGCCTATGCCAATAAATATTTTGGAGAAAAGGGAATCTATATTTCCAGTGGCATTGCGGGATTATCAGAAGTGGATGCCATCACGATCTCCGTGTTGAAACTCGCAAATGTGTCCATTTCAATGCTGACAGCTCAGAACGCGATACTTGTGGCCACAATCAGTAACACCGTCGTGAAAATCGTGATCGCCCTTTGGACAGGGAGTGCTGAACTACGGAAATATATTTATATCGGATATGGAATTATTTTCCTGGCAGCTATCGCGGGGTTTTTACTTTTGAATTTGTAAAGGGTTTTTTATTAAATGGAAATGTGGAAATAAATAAATACAATCTTTACCTAGAGTGCTGAACCCTGACTTTCCCGCTATTCGAAATAAATATCTCCGTGTCCCTGATATTCACAATTGTTTCTGATGAATTTGTAATATAGACGTACAATCTTTTGCGGGCTATTATTTTGGGACTGGATTTGAATAGTATTACTTGTGACGCCATCAATATTTGCCAGGATATCGCATGCGTCATTGCGTATCCGAATGTCTACCGTTGTGGAGCTGTCCTTGTCAAAATGTAAATCAAATAAGCCGTTACATGGATTTGGATAAGCAATAATGGAATAATTAAATGAGGGTTCGCAATTGGCATCATGATCTGAATCAAATAAATCCATTATATCATTATCCCAATGGTCAGTAAATGTCCAGTCATCCGGATCTGCCGCGGACAGAGCTGATCCATCATAATCAGTCGATGTGATTCCCTTAAATATGTCATGATGACAAGGTTGTTCCTCGCATGAATATAATGTCACAAGAAAGATGAACAATATCGAATTTCTCATCATCGTCAACACCTATTGCCTGATTGAATGGAGAGGATATTTCTAGGGAAGAACAGATGTCTGTCCCCTATATAATTTCCATCCATCTTTCCGTTTGATCAATAGACCTGTTTCGATAAGTTTATAGTCACCGACCTGTCCTGTAGTGTCAGAGGCAACAGAATGGATAGTGCCCGTGTAGGAAGCGAGTTCAGAATTTAATGGGTCTATCCTGAGGATAAGCCAGGTATTATCTACGGACTTAAATTTTGCTGCATTATCCTTCACTCCTTTTTCCACCTGATCATATGTGATCGGAGCATTAAAGCCCGGGGGTGCCCAATAAAATTCCGGAGAATGATCAAGATATTTGAACTCAGCAGTCAAACCATCTTTTTTAATATCCTCATAGTAGTTGGTCAGTGTTTGTCTGATCGTGTCTATGATGGCCTCATTTTCTTTTACGGAGAGTACTGATGTTTTTTTACCACAACTCACTATGGAAAATATCAAGAGGACGAACACTAAATTTTGAATTGACATGAGTAGATTATTTTTTGACATGATATTAATTTTTACAAGGTACTTTGGCGTAGACTCTGGACTCATCAAATTTCAATGTCTTTGTATCTTTAAATACAGACTTGCCATTGACTTCCTGCACATCTCCAAATCCTTCGATGTAATCATCACCTTTTTTTCTGAAGGCTACCTGGCGAACCGATATCTTACCTTCAGACTTAAATGAATACTCAGCCAGAAGTATATCACCCATCATTTTTCCCTGCAGGGTACCGAGGTTTTGATCCTTCTGGTAATTCTTGATAAGTAACATTCCGGTCATCATGCCATAGACTTCGCTGAGTTGGAGATAGACAGAATCCTTATTTCCGAAATATCTGAAACACTCTGATTCTTTTCCATGGTTTGCAGGCTTGTCATTCTTAACTTCATCAGCAGGGGATTCTTTTGTCTCATTTTTTGATTGATCTGTTGACTTGCCATTACAGGCAATGGCAAAAATGCATATGCAGAAAAGATAAAATAGATGCGGTTTCATGATAATTCTTTTTTGTTTTAAAGGAATGTAATTATTAAAGTGTCAGACTATAGGCAAGATCTGCATCTTTACTTTAGACAAGGTATTTTATTTTTAATATAATCCCACTTTTCCTTTCACGGATTCAAAAATAGCTTTTGAATCGTATCCGATTCCATCTTTGAACACATACCGGATATGGCGGATACTTCCCGGATCAGAAGCCAGATGTCCATCCATCAATATTAAATCAGCGGCTTTGCCTTTTTCAATACTACCGGTTTCAAATTGTCTTCTCAGGAATTCAGCTCCATTGAGACTGCATAGCTTCACGGCTTCTGAAGTCGTAAAACCGGATTTGATCAATGTTTCAAGCGTCCACATATTAGCATATCCGGCTATCGTTCTCCCTGATCCTGTGGGGTCGGTTCCTACCAATAAGGTTCCACCCATATGATAAAACTTTTTTATCCAATACAATTCTTTAGTAAACATGACATTGTCAATGGAGTCACCTTTAGCATCCTGAGCTGAATATTTTCTGACCTCCTCCAAAATATCCGGATGAAGTGCCTGCTCACCGCCGCCAAGAATTAATTCATAATTTTTCAGAGGTGCAAAAACCGGAAGTGTAGTGGTCACTGCAACATCTTTTTTAATCAGATATTTCATGAGGCTATCCATTTCAGGAGCATCATTCTCCAATGCCATGAGGCCAGACCACGCTTGTCTGTAATCACATTGATCTTCAATCCTTTTTTTGTTAAAGTCACTGCATACCATAAATCCATGTTCAAGATCATCAATGCCTAACTCCGCAGCTTCCCGATAACTTATGGAACATAGATGCCCTGTAACTTTCATTCCTCTTGCATGCGCGTGCTCTAATACTTCTTTCAGATCATCCCGTGATAAATTCATATAAGCTTTGAAAGAAGTGCAACCCAGGTTGGCCCAATAATCAACCATGGGTCCGGGAGCCTGACCTGCCGGTAGGATAGGGAGTTGAGGTATGCCGAAATTATTTTCTCTTTCAATATAGGGTCCGGTGATGTCCATCTTAGGGCCTATCATTTTCCCTTCTTTGATGAGCTTTTTAATATTTAAATCCGTGAATGGTGATACACTTCCTCCGGTACGAATGGTCGTCGCACCACCTGCCAGGTACATGCTTGGGAAAGTATTTGTCATATTGACAATGTTGAATTCATCTTCAAATGGCTTTGTATAAAACATATGCTCATGTAACATCACAAAACCGGGAATCAATGTCTTTCCTGTGCCATCAATAACATATGTCTCTTTTGTGATTGAAATCTTAGCTGACGGACCGACAAAGGATATCATACCATTTTTCACGATGACCGTCATACTGTCTTTTGGCGCTGCACCCGTACCATCCACAAGAGAAACATTAGTGATGGCAAAAATCGGTTCCCTTAGTGTTATAAATGGTTTGACATGATCAGAGAAATTCTGAGACAGAACCAATTTAGCATTCGTCAGTAGTAAAAGGAGAACAGCAAATCTGAATGTGGACATATTAAATATATCTTGATAACTCTTGTGTAAGAACCTGCTCACTCACAACGCCTGAATGACGCCATTTTATTTCTCCCTTTTTAAACAGTATCAAAGTTGGAACTCCTTTGATCTGATAAGAAGCTGATGCATTTGGATTTTTATCAATATCAACTTTAAGAAATGAAACCTTTTCTCCGAATTTCTGATGCGCAGATTTCAAAATAGGTTCCTGCATTTTGCATGGACCGCACCATATTGCGTGAAAATCAACAAGTGTGGGTTTGTCGGAATTTATTTTATCAGAGAAAGCGGACATTTAGGTAAAAGGCTAAGGTAAAGGCGAAGGTAAGGACTCTTAGGCATATCCTTTTAGTGAGTAGTGTGCTTCGACCTCCTTTTGCCCCTTCGAAATTTCTACTCCGTGAAATTTCTCTCCTACCTCGACTAGCGCTCAGCACATCGCCTGTGTGCTGCGCAACCCCGGGGTGATAGGCTTCATATACCCCGGGGTTTTTGAAACGATGCAAAGCGAGATTGAGAAACACAGGGGAGAGAATTTTTCGCCGATCAATTGAAGAATAAAACATGAAAAATCAGGAAAGAAAAATTCGATGGGGCAAGAAGCGTAGAGACACAGGCTTAAAAGGTCGAAGTATTGAATTAAAAGAATTTGAGCAGACAGCGTTTTCGTTCTTTTTGGCATCTCTACTCTACAAACAAGAAAAAGTAAAGAAATGGCAACAAGAATTTTATTATTTATGATGATGGCCCTTGCCATCGTGAGATGCAAGGATACAGAGACATTCGTTCCGGACCCACATGCTGTTAAATTCAATTCATCAGCATTTGTAGAAGTCATGGATGTGAATGGTTTACCACAGGAAGGGGTTGAGATAAGCCTTGGCAATGAAGTGGCCTACACGAATGAAGATGGGGTAGTATACTTCAAAGATGTAACGATGGAGAAATCCACTTATGTGACAGCAGTTAAATCCGGATTTTTTCATGGGTCAAGACGATTTTATCCGATGGTCAGTCACACTGAATTGATAAAGATTGTTTTACTTCCTTTCAATGCAATAGGTTCAATACAATCATCGGATGGAGGAATAATAAATCTTACAGATGGTACTACACTTGACTTTCCGGCAAATGCGATTGTTGATCGGAATGGAAATTCTTACAACGGTACAGTTACAATTTCTGCGCATCCTTTGAAAGCCGGAGATCCGGATCTATCATATAAAATGCCTGGTGATCTTGTAGGGGATAAAGAGAATGGCGAGCGCGGAAGTCTCGCCAGTATGGGTATGGTCGCTGTGGAAATGAGATCTTCCACAGGTGAATTGTTGCAAATCAAAAGCGGATCTAAAGTTGAAATCCGCATGGATATTCCCGCAAACATGGTAAGTAATGCACCTTCAACTATACCGATGTGGTATTTTGATGAAGCGACAGGATTCTGGAAAGAACAAGGACAGGCTACGTTGGATGGAAATACGTATGTAGCACATGTAGGTCATTTCAGTTATTGGAATTATGATGCCTGGTTTCCTGCTGTCAAATGGGGAGCAACATTTTTATATGAAGATGGAAGTCCTGCAAGTTCAGTTCCGGTCTGTATTTCGATCATTAGTCTAGCCACCACGAAATGTGCGTTTACGAATGAAGCCGGTATAGTCTGTGGGTTGGTTGCTGCTGATGAGTTATTACTCATGGAGGTTTTCTCACCATGCGGAGAGACGATCTTATCACAACAAATCGGTCCATTTTCAGATTCAACGATGACAGGGCCGTATACCATACCCTCGACTAATCTTGTTCTGACTAATATATCTGGTACTGCAGTCAATTGTGATGGCGATCCTGTTACGAACGGGTATACAAAAATCCGCGTCAACAATGTAAATTATTATACTGCCACAGACGCCACGACGGGTACGTTTGATCTGACAGTCATAAATTGTAATGAAAGTGATGCTACGGTTACCGCATTGGATGTAGCGGCTGTCAAACAAAGTCTCCCACTAACATTTGCGTACGCTCCAGTCATCAATGCGGGGACGATTACGGTTTGTGAAGCGATCAATGAATTCATCGATATTGAGGTAACCGGATATGCTGATCATGTTGTGTTTTTATTGCCAACTATTAGCATTCAGACGATACACAACACCATCAATGCTGCTGACAGCACGCAGACCGGCTTCAAATATTTCTATGCTGGTTTTGATGCTACGGCTCCCGGTACATACACGACACAAGCTTGTGAGATAGCATTTGAATTGCCCGGAACAAATACATATGTATATCGGTCTGATGCAGTGTTGAACATAGAAATCACATACTATGGAGGTCCCGGAGATTATATACTGGGTAATATCAGTGGCATAGTGAGTACAGGACCGAATAATGGAAATATAGAATATCCATTTACAGGAACGTTCTCCGTGCTGCGGGAATAATGAGAACATGGAATATTAAATGAGGAAGGGAATCGTGAATAAGGAATTTGTGCTTCGACCTGCTTGAACTCAACCTCGTGCTACAGCTCAGCAACCATTTGGAATTAAGAAGAAGAATGAGGAATGTAGAATGACAAATTAAAAACTTTGTTATTTATAATTCTTACTTCAACTTTTTAATTCTTTCTTCAAAATTCTCTATTCACAATTCTCTTCCTCATTCTCAGTTCTGAATTCTGAATTCATTAATGCGGAGTGGTATTGGTGGTTACCGTAAGTTTCGCTTTTTCCCAATTCGAAAGGCCGCCTTTTAGTTCGTATACGTCTTTGAAACCGATCGAACGCATTTTGGTAGCGGCTTCAGCGCTTCTTCCTCCACCCTGGCAATAAACAAAGACAGGTTTCGATTTATCAAGCTGGTTGATTTGGGCTTCAAAATCGGTACCATTCCAATTGATATTCTTTGCATTGGCGATATGGCTTTCTGCATATTCCTCCGGAGTCCGTACGTCTACGATCGGAGACTCAGGTGTCTGTTTTATTTTCTCAGAAAAATCGGTAGGTGTCAGCAGAGAAGCTGAATCCTGAGATGATCCTTTATGGCAAGCTGATGCTAAAAGACATACACCAAGGATAAGTATGAAGCCTATATTTTTCATAATTGATGAGTTTAGATAGTCAATACAATTATAAATGTAAAATTTTGAATTAGGAAGAGAATCGTGAATATAGAATGTAGAAGTTGAAATTGAGAATTTGAATTTAGAATATAAAATGCTAAATTAGAAACTTTGTTATTCTTAATTTTTACTTCAACTTTTAAATTCTTTCTTCAAAATTCTCTATTCACGGTTCTCTTTTTCATTCCCTATTCTTTATTCTTCATTCATTGTGTCCATGTGCTCAGTGCGAAGATGATATATTCCATAAAGAACAATAACCATACAAATTGATAGTACATGCTGATCGAACGTTTATCAGAAGGATTTACTCTGGAGGCAACGATGAGAAGTATGATGATAAATATGCCGTGAGACAAACTAAGGAGAATTGAATTGCCATATTGCGGATCCTTGATAACCATTGCAACAATGACTGTATAGAGTGTCAGGAGGATAAGATTTCCGGATAAAAAAACTTTCCTTGCACCCAGTTTTATCGAAAGCGTGCTGATCCTGTGATTTTGATCGCCTTCGATATCCGGGATGTCTTTGAACCACGCTATGACCAGGCTAAATACAAAAATGGTGCTTGCCAGCATCCGGATGACCGGCGGAATTTCAACACTGTGGTTAATCACAGAATTAAAATGCATGAATAAACCAAAATTGACAATCAACCCGCGAACTGCAATAATGCAAAAGGCTGCCCAGAAATAAAATCGTTTTAAACGGAATGGGGGTAGTGAATAAATAGTACCCAAAAATAAACTGACTAAAATAGTGGCCAGCAAAAAGC
>JBATMM010000062.1:0-4955 GCA_049289835.1 Saprospiraceae bacterium
TGGCAAGCCTGCTTCAGTACCTATTTCTAGTGTACCATCAAAACTTCCCCCTTTGTATCGAACATCGTTCGCTGGTATGAACGATCGCCTGGCAAATGAAATACCAAAATTTTGAGAACCGCCTGCAATCAGGGCTACTTTATTCCTAGCATTTGAACCAGATATATTTATACTTGATGAAAATCCAACTCCTAAATTCAACCCCATCAAGCCTTCTCTTCCATTAATATTGGCACCAAGGCTAAACTGTGAACTAACCCCTCCGCTATAATCTGCAAGTGAAAACCCCAGATTCAGTCCAGCACCATTTAGGGCACTGGTTTGAAGACCGGCACTTAATCCGAACGCAGAAGATTTAAATGGCCTTAAGTCTATACCAAAATTCCTGCCTACATCCCAGCCCATATAACTATTGTGACTCACTCTTGCACCTAGAGAAAAAGTTGCACTGCCGATTCTGCCATTCTTGTCTCCTTTTGGATGCGCAATTAGTTCTATATCACCGCCAATTCCAAAATCCCATGTAACATTCGGTTTCAGATCATTAATTGTCGTGACTTCATCGCCATTAAATTCATCTGGCAATCCGCGCATTTCTCTATTGATAGCGCCGGCATTTAAAGTCCACCCAAGACCAACCCAACTGGCTTCCTGATCCATTGTAATACCGGAGTTGTATGAAAGTGTGAACGGGTAAGATCCTCCCGGACCAGGTAATTCAAATAGTGGAATATTATAATTTAAATCACCTGTAAATAAATTGACCATGTCGCTTGTGCCCACTCCTGTGAAACCTGAAAATTCGGGTTGCGATGGTCCGCTGGTCAGAGCGAAAGCTGAATAGGGCACAACTAATTGAGCGGTGATCAGGAAAATGCAGACCCATGACATTACTTTTCTTTGCCTGTATAGTTTTTGTATCATAGCTATAGGCAATTTGGAATCGCGAGAGAAATATTATCAAATCCCAATAGCCTTGAGTGAATGTGCATTGTCTCTTGTTTCGATTCATTATTTCCCAGAGCTGCATACACAAGCATAAACTGAATCACATTGTCTGTCGGAAACATTGCTTCATAAACAAATAATTTGCGAGGCACGGATACGCCATAGTTCTCAAGAATAAAATCATCTTTAACCGCATCATTTAAATAGTGATTTTGATCTGATGAAAAAGGGCTTTTCTTTTCGATTCTTACCAGGAAATGTTGGTCGGTGAATTTTTCATTGTTGGACGGTGATTTGCTATTTCTAACAGTACTTTCGTTTGTAGGGAAAATTGTCTTTACGCGAACAAGAATGCTATCATTTTGTACAAAACTAGAATCACAACTTTGCCCGGCATGTCTGCACGAGACAAAAACAATTAGTAAGAAAAGAAATCCGGTTTTTAATATTGTATCAGTCGCCATCATATCTCAGTTTTAAACAATATTCCTGACCTTTATTTATTCCCGACACGCAAAGCGTATAAACTTGTCCTGTGGTTAATGCTCCCGGGTCAATTGGAATTGTATTCAGATTTAAGCCATACTTATTTGTAATGGTTGTTGCAAATACAATCGTCCCTGTATTATCCCGGATAGAACACGGTATATCCAAATTGGTACCTTCAACAATACTGTACTTTTCCACATATTTTATTTTCAATACCGGCTCAGTAATAGCATGCTCCCGCCAATCGGTAAATGGTTCGAGTGCCAGATATTGCTCTTCAATTTGTTCGCATACAATTTCACAGCTTTCAGGAGTTTGTATGACAACATCCACATATGCATCCACAGCATCACTCACTTCAATCACACCATTGAGTTGAGAGTCATTGTCACTTATCTCCCGGCATAAAACCAGGACATCGCCGAATAAATAGTAGATATAATTATCACAACGTACTACGTTGATATCAGGCACCGGACCTGTCAATGGCCCTAGTAAAAAAGTACCTGTTACATCATGAATTGAAATTTCACCTCCTGAAACCTGATAGCCATAGAACAATGATCCATCCGGATTTTTGAGCAGCACTGTATAATCATCACCAGGATCAGAGCTGCTCACAATAGCCCATTTTAGTTCAACATTCATATTTGCATTCTGCTCTTTCATGATCAGATAATTTTCTGACATGCTGTCTTCGGTAACTTTTGATTCATTTATCATTCGCATATGGTCAGATGCTCCATCTGTATTCATGTTTAAGCTTGCAAATTGTTGTCCAAAACAATTGAAACAAATCAGTAGAGTAGATAAAACGAGAGAAATAATTTTCATTTTACAAAAATTGAATTATTGAAGAATTATTCACTTTTAGATTTTATACTTTTTTGATCAATATGTAATTGCGATTTCAAGTGATTGATTTCTACTTGCATGTCATTAATACTCTTTTCCTGATTGATTAAATAAATAGTGAGCTCTTCAATTTTCTTCAACAGAAGAGCATTAAATGACGCCAGTTCTATTCCATTGATATTTACTTGTTCGGCAGATGGGATATCAGGCAAGTGGTTATGTTCCAGAATAAAGGTCTCAACATCTTTCAATGGACTTAAAGAATATTTATCATCAAAAACATAATCCGGCCACGGCATTGTCTGAGTCGCTTTGTATTCCCGCGCAATGATTTTCCCTTCTACTGCCAACCTGTAAGTTGTGTCCGTGGGAAATAACTTTGTGCCTATAGCCACGCGTTGCTTCTTCAGGTCACCATAGATTGTATTCTTGGTCGTATCGTTTGTGATGATTAAAAGATTAGACGTAGATCCGGTTACATTCTGACCTGCCTGGTTACCAATAAAAATATTGCCTGAGCCATCGTTAGCTTCACCGGCGTGTGCACCGACCATTACATTTTTGTGGCCCATGGTGTCGATGCCGCCAGCTTTATATCCCAATTTAGTATTGTATTGGGCTGAAATAAACTGATGACTTATTAAAGTAATTGTAATGCATAATAACCATTTAAGGCTGTGTATCTGATTCGCTTTCATCTTAATTTGTTTTAGTAAGGATGAGACTCGTGCCGGCCTTAACCGTTGTGCTTGAGGCGGTTTCACTTCCATGAAATAATTGCAAATCTCCACTGGTTGTAGCCACTAGTAATCCTTCAATGATGTAAAGAATATTAGTACCAGTTGTAGCTACCCCTCCTGTTGCTCCCATGTTGGGTGCTGTAGTGGTGAACGCACTTTCTGCATCACTCCCTTCTATTTGTCCAGCCGTGCTGCCATCATCATCTGCCACTCCGTTTGTTGCAGCCGTTCCGGTATCAGGATATCTTAATTTAAAAGCTTTAACAGTAGATGTTCCGGTAAAATTTATTCCGAACATTGGGCTGACTCCTGCTGTAGCGCTTTGGGCTAAAATATAATATTGAAATACATAAGTTCCTGCACTTATTCCTGAAGCTCCACAGCTAACTTGCGTTGCTGTTGTGGATGAAATGGTATGGTCGCCTGATAAGGTAGCCGTAAAAATCTTACTATCCACGTATGCGGTTGTAGCGATCTGGGTTGTGTTGGTATTCAGAGAGGCAGTAGGTGCAGTAGGTACACCTGTAAGAGCTGGCGAAGCCGAGTAAACCAATTTATTTGTTCCTGTTTCATCGCTTATCACACTAGCTAATTCACTCGATGATGTTGCTGCAAATGCGGAAAGTTTGTCACCAGTTATTGCAACAGTTCCGGAAACTGTTCCCAGAGTAATTGTTGGACTTCCTGCGGCAGCATTGACTGTTAGAGCGGCCGTACCAGAAGTAGTTCCCTTTATATAAAATACACCCGTTGCTGATCCAGTAGTTCCAACTGTCAAATCATCTAAAAATACCGGTGAATCATTACCGACAACTTTGCCTGCACCAGTTTCATCTGATATTACACCTAAAAACTGGCTTGAAGTTGTTGATGCAAATTGACTCAGAGGATTTCCTTTAAATGCGTCTCCTCTGTTCGCAGTTGCCCAATATCCAATGGTTCCGTTATATCTGATACATTTAACAATAACTGCATCACCAGGCACTAACGTAATTGCTGACCCGGCAGATCCTCCAGGGACAGTCTGTGTATTGATAAGATCATCATTAGTTGTACCTGAACCGTTAAACGCGCTTATAATTACATTGACTCCTGATCGGAAATTTGAAATCATAAATTCTTGACCAACCTGTACCTGATTAGTTGAAAGGGCATTGTCCCAATTATCTGATGTAGATCCAACTTCAGGAAGTTTTAGCGTATCTGTTACTAATCCTCCAGTCATGTTGACTGTGTAGTACGATCTGTCAAGCACGGTTTCTGTAGTTAGGTCGACATTTTGAGTAAAGGCCAATCCCGCATTTATAGCCACATGACTTTGAGTTGTATTTCCAGATAACGCTGCCTGTTTTTCAGCTACAAATACATCTGCATCAGTATTTTCTACCATCGTAGTTTTAAGTGTTGTCCATTGAGACAAATCTGATTGTTTGCCAAGTATAATATTTGCAGCAGGCTGTTCTGAGGCAGAATAATCTGCATCGGTATAACTAAAAAGCAAATCAGCCTGGTCAATGGTAGCGCCTGCCCCGTCCGTTGTGCCCTTTAGATGAAAAACCTGATTAACATTGGCAGAAATTGGTTCCAACATCATACCTGCGTCATTTTTTATATGTATGCCATATGATGGAGAGTTTGTTCCCATGCCAATTCTATCATTACTTGCATCTATATATAAGTCATGTTCAGCACCATCTCTGAAATCTAAATATCCTGGTACGCCCACTTCAAAAGCACTATTGGCAATATTGGAATTGTCATTGGATGCAGACCAAAGACCATTGCCATCTCCACCAGTGGAAGCAATCGTTATTGTATTGCCGACTTCAGAGAGCGTTATGTTTGAGCCTGCAGATAAAGTGACTGCTGTAGATCCGCTGGTATTACTGTTGATGAGTGATGTAGTTGATGTGCCTGCTCCGA
>JBATMM010000063.1:0-3837 GCA_049289835.1 Saprospiraceae bacterium
AGGCGGAACGATTTCTATCCGCAGCAGGATCTGATTGCGGTATCGCGAATGTCAATATTGGAACTTCAGGAGCAGAAATCGGTGGTGCATTCGGTGGAGAAAAAGAAACCGGCGGTGGACGTGAGAGCGGATCAGATGCCTGGAAAGCTTACATGCGTCGTCAAACGAATACCATCAACTGGAGTAAAGAATTACCTCTGGCTCAGGGAATCAAGTTTGTAATTTAAAAAAACAATTCCCCCGGTTGCTGAGCTGCGGTTGCTGAGCTGTAGCACATGGATAAGCCAGGCAAGTCGAAGTATAGCACGAAGAAGAGAAATGCAGGCGGTGCACTGAGCGCTAGCCGAAGTGTCGAAGCATCAGGGGCCGGGGGTACAAGGCAGGCTTTTACTGCACCCTGTACCAATATTGTGTCCTGCCAAAAGCCGGAAAACCAATATATCCTCTGAGCCTAAGTTTGTCGGGGGATTCCAGTTCAATTAAGCAACTATATGTCTTCCCATTATTTGGATCCATCACTGTTCCGTCAATTCCTCCGGTAGGCGTTTTAATCAGGTCATGAATGATGGTCATGCCGACGAGAGCTTTATCTTTCAGATCGCCGCGGCAATTTTCACAAGTGGTGTATGTTGCACCTTTCAAAAGTTTGATGACCCTCCCATGTAGCTTACCATCCTGCTCATATATTTCAATCACAGATTTTTCTGATCCATCTCTGTCATCGATCGTTTTCCATAAACCCGTTACCTGGGCCTTTGATCCATGCGTGGAAATCAATACAAGAAAAAGGACTAAAAATTTTACGACTATTCTATACATATAAATTCATTATTCAATCGAAATTCTTAGATCAGGTATGCCCTATTTGCTGATTATGAGCATCATCACCTGAGATTAAACACGACTTTTACCAGCTCATTTTATTAAGCTATCGTTATTTGTATTTAATTGAAAATCAGTTGATTGTTTCTAAAAATAGGGCAACGCCTGATGCCAAAGATAATGGGTATTTAAAATGTTTCGCCAGGAGAAGGAAGAACCCGGGTGTCTACCCGATACACCTATAAACTGTAAACCAATGTATCTTTATTGCCCAGTCTGGTTAAAAACAAACCTCCACAACATGGTAAACAAGGTAATTCTCATCGGTAATCTGGGTCGTGACCCTGAAGTCAGATATCTCGAAGGCAATGTAGCTGTTGCAAAATTTTCTGTAGCAACCAATGAAAGTTACAAAGACAAAAAAGGGGACTGGCAGACGGCTACAGAATGGCATGATGTCGTAGCCTGGAGAGCATTGGCAGAGCGTGCTGAAAAACAACTTAAAAAAGGAAGCCAGGTTTTTGTAGAAGGGAAACTTACACATCGCAAGTACCAGGATAAAGATGGCATCGAAAGATATGTGACAGAAGTCGTGGCCAATAGTTTCAGAGTTCTTGACCGGCGTGATTCCAGGCCGGGCGGACATGAAGAAGAACCTCCTCCGGACGATACGATGGGTGATAATTCATCCTCTATGACGACCAGCGGTGAACAACATGCAGATGATGATCTGCCATTCTGATCAAAAGCTGATGATATTTTTGAATAAAAATTTTGATTTTGGATTCCGAGCCTTTTTTGTTGTTTTTGATTTCATTCATTACCTGGGGATTGACAGGTGGTTTTTTTTTACTCATTTTCTTATTGGCATGTTCAGCTTTGATCAGCGGATCAGAAGTAGCATTTTTTTCTCTGGATCGAAATCAATTAAAGAATTTAGAAGACGAACATGATCGTGGTGGACAACGTATTCTCAGTTTAAGAGAAAAGCCAAGGAGACTTCTGGCTACGATTCTTATCTCTAATATTCTGATCAATATCGGGATCGTCATTCTTTCATTTTATCTTCTTAACCATCTCCTGCACGAGGAGATCTTAGCCTATTGGGGTTACAACATCAGCCAGTTGAAGGCACTGAGCTGGTTAACTTCACTTGAATGGGCTGCTATATTGCGCTTTCTGATTTCTGTGGGAGGCATCGCTTTTCTCTTGGTGCTTTTTGGAGAAATCGTTCCAAAAATTTATGCGAATCTTAACAATGTTGGATTTGCAAGATTGATGAGTAGTCCTGTGAGCATTCTGATGGCGATTCTATCTCCATTAAACAGGATACTTGTAAAATGGGGCAATGTAATCGAACGAAAACTGGGGACGGAGAATGCATTGGGTGCGAATAAAGTCGACATTGATAAAGCCATTGACTTAGCTGTAGCAAAAGATAAAGATTCAAAGGTAGAAGCTGAAATACTGAAATCAATCGTATCGTTCAATGATGTGGCCGTCAAACAAATCATGCGATCGCGAATGGATATTGTGGCTCTTGATACAGCCATGAGTATCGATGACATGATGAAAGTGGTCCGTGATGCAGGGTATAGCCGGATTCCTGTATTCGAAGAGCAACTTGACAATATCAGGGGGATATTATATGTCAAAGATTTAATTTCCTATCTGGATCATGAGATACCACCTCACGAATGGCCCGAACTCGTCCGTAAGGAAGTACTATATGTTCCGGAAGCACGCAGGATTAATGAGTTGCTCAAAGATTTTCAACGAGAACATCTTCACATGGCTATTGTGGTAGATGAATATGGTGGTACATCAGGTATTGTCACCATGGAAGATGTCATTGAAGAAGTGATCGGTGATATCAAAGATGAGTTTGATGAAGACCAGGAATTGGAATACAGAAAGCTGAATGATCATGAATTTATTTTTGAAGGCAAGACCATGCTCATCGATGTATACAGGCTGATGGATGTGGACAAGTCAAGTTTTGATGAAGTGGATGGAGATGCAGATTCACTTGCAGGCATGATTCTCGACATCAACGGAAAAATGCCTGTAGCGGGTCAGAAGATTTCTTTTCCTCCTTTTTCATTCACCATACTTTCGGTTTCGCCAAAACGGATTGAACGGATTAAAGTACAGATCGACAAATGATCAGAACACTATTTTCAATATTGACATTGTTCATCATCGTTGCAGGGTGTCAGCATGATCCGTCCTCACCAAAGCCCCGGGCCTATCCCAGAATAGAATATCCGGAACGTAAGTATATAGAATACAATGAAGTCGAATGTCCGTTTACGTTTGAGTATCCTGACTATGCGGAAATCAAAAAGAAAAATGAACAATGTTGGTTTGATCTTTTTATGCCTTCATTCGATGCGCGAATACATTGTACGTATGTGCCTGTCACTGACAGAGCCAAATTCGATGACCTGATCAGTGACTCCTATACGATAGCAGATCGAATAAATGCCCGTGCAAACTATATGGAAGAAACACCCATGCAAAATCCACAGGGTGTGCGTGGAATGATCCTTACATGGACAGGTCCTGCAGCGTCAACGATGCATTTTTTTCTGACAGATACGACGACGCATTTTTTCACAGCCGCATTATATTTTGATTCGAAAGTGAATCCGGATAGCCTGCAGCCGATTGCGCAATTTATACAGCAGGATATCAAGCATATGATCTCGACGTTTGATTGGAGAAAGTGATAGTTGTTGAAATAAAAAGGAGAAAGTTATCCGTAGTTTCAAACTACGGATAACTTTCTCCTTTTTATTTCATATCACAATCCAAAATCGTGAAACGTGAGTCGTCAATATAATTTGCGTGAATATTCGGGATTAGTGGAGGAAAAGTAAGTTGTACAATTATTTTCTTTGCGTCTTTGCGAGATACAAACAAGCGCTGTTGGTTCTCTCATTTTCTTACTACAAATTTCGCAAATTAAATTCACGTCTCACGACTCACGACTCACGACTCACGTCTCACGTC
>JBATMM010000064.1:0-15533 GCA_049289835.1 Saprospiraceae bacterium
AAGATTTTATGATCAACTACCGGGTCGAAAATCTGACTGAACTTGTTGATCAATTAAAACAGGAAGGTGTTACTGTCACAGATACGATTGAGACAGCCGATTATGGCAAATTTGTCCATATCATGGATGTCGAGGGAAATAAAATTGAGTTGTGGGAACCGAACGATGTTGAGTATGAAAAAATGGGAATAAGCATGGGCGCCCAAACGACGAAATAAACTTGCGGCTGTAGCTAAAACTCTAATGCTTTGGACTCTTAAAAAAAGACAAGGCGATGCAAATTAGGTTTACATTATTGACATATTAATCAACTAAGAAAAACACTTAATAGGTTAAATATTTAAATACTTAGAAAAGTCAGAAACTAAACTAAACACATAAACTTATAACCCCATAAGCCTATAAACACAAAGGATGAGTCAGGATTTTACGGGTGCACCATCTTATCCGTAGTAGCGATAAATTCCTCTACAGTGGGTGTATAACCGGTCTTACCTAAACCATTGATCTGGTATTGGCCACTGGTCTTATCCTTGTCAAGATTGAAGATCCATACTGTTGGATAGCCGGTGACTTGTAGAGCTTGTTGCATCGCGGCGTTCTGTTGCTTGTTTTTCTCTGGTATTTGCTTGCCCCTTGGGAAATCCAGTTCGAGCAGGACTACGTTCTTTTTAGCCCATGTCATGAACTCCGGTTTAGAGAAAACGGAGGCATCGAGGCGTTTGCACCATCCACACCAGTCGCTTCCGGTGAAGTTGGCCATGATGGGCTTCTTTTCTTTAATAGAGACGGCATAAGCTTCATCCAGATCGACGAGCCAGCCCGCTTTGTCCGATTTGTATCCGGGAGTCTCTGATTTTGTAGTGGTGGTCGCCGGCGTTTGTGAACAGGCCTGGAATGCCATAACACACAGTAAAAGAAACAGATATAATTTTGTCATTGCGGGTAGCGTCATTTGAAAGAATAAAATTTAAGACGCAAAATTAATCCTTTCTGGTTGTGTTTTTGGACTTTAAGAGGTTCTTAACTATCCTTTCCGTTTGGACCCCGACACCCCAACAGCAGTTTCTGAAGGAAAATAGGCTCATGTAGGTTTAAACAAAAAAGTCAGAGATAAAAGCTCCGGTCTGCCAGTCGGATAATCTGTAGCGCATGGATGAGCTTGGCAAGTGTAATCGTAGCAGATGGATTGGTTAAATTGTTTTGTACATTAAGATAGGCATAGAGGGAAAGGATACGTGAATGAAATCCAAATCGTGAATATTAAGAGGTCTGAATGTTGATCACATCACTCCATCACTATCTTCCCCAGATAAGACCTACCTTTCGCTTCAATGATCAAATAATATAACCCGGATGACATATGATCCATCGCAATATTCAAAGGCTGGGTAGTGACTTTCTGATCAACTATATTTTTTATAACCAGACCTGAAGTTGACAGGATCTTCACATTTATTTTTCCAACTATTTCCTCAGGCAATTGAACTAAAACATTCTCTTTCGCAGGATTAGGATAAGGATAGAGATCGATAGTCTTCTTTGTCATGTCTGAAGTTGCTGACAATGTCTGATCAAACCGGGTTCCTGAATTGTAAATTTCTTTCGTACCCGGATTTGACAACCAGGCAATGACATAAATCTGATTCGAATCCCAGGCTTCATCTACCATGTAAGTATATGATTTCAATGCAGTACCTGAACTCAGATCCACATCCTCACCTGCCTGGGGACCAAGGAAGCGACGGAATACATTGTGATGTCCTGTTTCACCATTCGGTGCATTATATGCAACTTCCTTTTCAACAATCACTGCAAAAAGTTTTCCTGTAGCTAATGAACCACCTGCAAAATCGTGGAGTGTGATATCTACATTTCTGTTTGTTCCTGATGTTTCTTCCACTTTGACCTCAAGCCAGGTTTGATCTCCGGTGACTCCATCGAGTACCGTATTTGTTACATTACCTGAACTTTTAAAATCAGTACCGTTGATCGCGACAGTAGGTGTACCAAAAATATTGCCGGTGTAAAATTGAAAGCGAGTTGTATTCTCTGAGATATTGGACTGGTAAAAGATGCAGCTTGAGTAGGGCTTTCCCGGATAAAAACTGATCAGATGATATTGGCCTTCAAATGCCTGAAGACGGCTGAATAAACCCGGATTTTGCGACCCGCATACCGGACATGGCGTATTGGTGAATAATTCAAGGGTGGCATATTTACGAGGTAAAGTCTGACTCTCTACTGAATTCCATGTCAGGAGGAAAAGCAATCCTAAAACTATAGCAATGAAGGGTTTATGAAATTGAGGCATACTATTCATTTGTTGTTGTGTAAAAGGCTTTCTCTAATACAAATGTATTAAACGATCAATGTGTTGTCCTTTTTCTCAAAAAGTTATCGACGCGCAATCAGGTGAATAAACCGCAAATAGACGAAATGGTTCTTGATCATAATACAGAAGACCGCGGGCGACCATGAAGCGGAATCGAGTATCATAGCGAGAAAGTATATGGAATCAAAAGAGAAATAAGTTGTCAGTAGTTTGAAACTACGGACAACTTATTTCCCTTTTTATCCCTATTCACAGCTCACAAAAAAAGCCCCGATCAATGACCAGGGCTTTTTTATTTTATCAATTATTGAAATCAATTTGTAATCACTGATACCTTTTCAGTGATAATACCTGTCGTCGTTATGATCTGTAGAACATATATACCAGGTGTCCATCCGGCCACATTCAATTCGTCACGGAATTCATTTGCTCCTTTCGATTGATATGTTTTTCTCATCATGACTTTACCTGACAGATCTGTCATCACAAGACCTGAAACCATACAATCATCAGTTTGTAAAAGTGAAACATTGAGCACATCACTGGCAGGATTAGGCGATACGTGTGCTACCGGTGTAGTACTATGATCTGCTGACACCTCAATTACTTTTGATACCGGCATACCCAATTCTTCACCGGAGACAGGTTCATTTGTACTATTGGCTTCTCCCACGAAATTATTGGATTGATAATCCAGTACACATATGCTAAATGTACCTGTGCTGCCACCATAACCCCAGAGACGAACCCATATCTGTGCATTTTGATATCCGATCAGATTGATGACTGGCATAGGAGATCCATTACCATTCGAATTGTCATCTTCACAAGAGAGGAATGACAAATTAGAACAACTTGTACCTACATATACTTCCATCACTGCATCATACATGCTGCCTGCAGTCGTACGGATCGTCACCGTTGGATTACTCACATTCGGCATTGTAAATTTGAACCAAACATCTTTGTAACCCCATGACCAGCATTCACCGGAAGGTACCGGAATACTTGGTGTAGCGCCAACATTGGTTCCTGGTGTATTCTGACAGGTGCTATTCACTGTGAGTGTTATCGCATCAATACAATTATCATTTGTGGCACCTGAATTTCCTCCGTTAGTGGTGAAATTTGTTGGATATGTCCACGGGCTGTACTGTCCGTTTCCACAATTTGCACGAACGCGCCATTGATATGTTGTGTTTGGATCAAATCCATACACAGTCACATACGTATTTGAGAAAGGACCTCCTGCTACATCATACCATGTTCCGTTTGGAGTACGCGTCTGTACTGTGTAGTTCTGTGCACCGTACACTACGCCCCAATTGAATGTCGCGGAAGTCTCTGTAATATTTGTGGTACTCGTCCATGAAGGTGTATTGCATGTACTTCCTAATGTTGTAAAAGGTTCTGCATATGACCATACACTTGAATTACCATTTGAACAGTTGCTACGTACACGCCATTCGTAATTGGTACCAGGTTGAAGACCATTGATCGTATGCCATGATCCTGTCCATGGTCCTCCGGGGACATCATACCATGTACCACCTGCGAGTCTGTACTGAAGAGAATAACTCAAAGCACCATTGACGAGGTCCCAGTTTAATGTTGCCGCGGTTTGAGTGATGTTTGTAGTGAATAGCCATGCTGGTGCGTTACACGAAGCGCCATATGTGGTGAAACTAACAGGTGATGTCCAATTACTATATTGTCCGCTGCCACAATTAGCCCGCACACGCCATTCATATGTTGTGTTTGGATTCAAACCATTGATGGTAACAGATGTATTTGATATCGGTCCACCCGGTAAATCATACCATGTTCCGTTTGGAAGACGAGTCTGCACGGTGTAGCTCTGTGCTCCCGAAACCCAATCCCAGCTAAATGTCGCAGATGTCTGCGTGATATTTGAAGTGATAGGCCATGTAGGCGTATTGCATGAATAACCTGCTAACGTAGTAAACCAAGTAGTAGATGACCAATAACTATATGATCCATATCCACAATTTGCCCGAACATGCCACTCATATGTAGTCCCTGGTTGTAACCCGGTCCAATTGTACCAGGTTTCTGTCCATGGCCCTCCCGGAAGGTCATACCATGCACCACCCGGATATCGCCATTGAATCGAATAACTCTGCGCCCCGCTCACAGGTGCCCAGTCTAAAGTAGCTGAGGTCTGAGTGATGCTCGTCGTATAGAGCCAGCTTGGTGCATTACATGATCCTCCGGTTGTTGTAAAGCTTGTGGGCCAAGTCCAGTTGCTATATTGCCAGTTACCGCAATTTGACCGCACCCGCCATTCATATGTAGTGCTCGGGTTCAGATTGTATATAGTGACTGAAGTACCATTGACAGGTCCACCAGGTATATCATACCATGTGCCATTCGGCAATCGTGTTTGTACTGAATAATTCTGTGCCCCGTATACTAAAGACCAGCTTAAGGTGGCAGAGTTTTGTGTTATGTTATTCGTGTAGGTCCAGGAAGGTGTACTGCATGAATAATTGAGCGTAGTAAAGGATACGATGGATGACCATTGACTATATGACCAATTGGTACAATTGCTTCTTACACGCCATTCATATGTAGTACCCGGCTGGAGATTTGAGATTGATGCCCACGTATCATAAAATGGACTTCCATAGAGTGTGTACCATGTACCACCGGCTACGCGGTATTCTACAGCATAACTTTGTGCACCATTGACCGGTGACCAGTCGAAAGTAGCTGCCGTTTGAGTGACACCTGTAGTATAAAGCCAGTAAGGTGCTTCGCAGTAATTATATGATCCAAGTGTGGTAAAAGTATTTGTGGAGGACCATTGACTGTATTGACCACCACCGCAATTTGCCCTTACACGCCATTGATAAGTTGTATTGGGATCAAGGCCGTTGACAGTAGCCCATGTGCCGTAATATGGACATCCTGTTATATTATACCAGGTACCATTCAGAAGACGTATCTGCACAGTATAGCTCTGGGCTCCTGAACAAGTCTCCCAGTTGAAAGTGGCAGAGTTTTGAGTGATGTTTGTTGTATTGGTCCAGTAGGGTGCATTGCAGGAATAACACTGTGTAGTGAAGCTTGCCGAATAGGACCACTGACTGTATGATCCATTTGGGCAGTTGCTTCTGACACGCCATTCATATGAAGTGCAGGGTTGTAGGCCGGAGACATTCACCCATGAATTGAATACAGGGCATCCGGGTAGATTGTACCAGGATCCGCCGGGGTATCTCCACTGAACTGTGTAGCTGGAACAGCCATTGACATCATCCCAGTCCCATGTAGCGGAGGTTTGGGTGATGTTAGAGGTGTAAAGCCAATTTGGAGCATTGCAGTATCCCCATGATCCGACAGTTGTAAAGCTGGTCGGGTATGTCCAGCTGCTGTATTGGCCGCCACTGCAGTTCGATCGTACACGCCATTCATAGGTTGTGTTTGGATTAAATCCATTGACAGTGATTGATGTGCCCCAGACAGGATTATTTGGAATGGACATCCATGTTCCGTTTGGCAAACGTGTCTGAACAGAATAGCTCTGCGCGCCTGAAATATAATCCCAGCTAAATGTGGCAGATGTCTGTGTAATGTTTGAGGTCGTGGGCCATGTAGGGACATCACAGGCTACGGAAGGGGAAGCTAAGTTAGCTTCTGTAAATGCTTCCGGTTTGAATAATTCCAGACCGGAGTAAATTTCATTGTTGGCAAATAAATTGCTTTGCCAGCAAAATGCAAGAAGAACGAAAAAAAGGCCATTGAACAGTAATGATTTTTTCATGATGACTAGATTGGGGGTTTAAAAATTTGGATTCATTTTGAGTATAGGAAGCATTGTAACCCATTAAGGGTAATATGGTTGTGATTTGTATTGTATTTGTTTTGGTAGCATGTATCTCAACGGATCAGGAACAATGTAATACTAAAAAATCGTTTTTTTCTAAAGAAAAATACTTTAACAAATTACTTTTTTTTGTATGTCTGATTCCGTTTAGAAGAGACTAGATATGAAAATTTCTAAACATGATTCCTGAAAAACTATTCTGCGGTCATTGAGGATGAGTGATTGGAAAACTGGTTTTGCGGAACATATGGAAAGTAATTAAATTTGTAACTTGTTTCCTTCATCAGAAATATTTCACCATGGATTTGAAAACTATCCACAACCGGATATATGAGATCCGAGGCCATAAGATTATGTTGGACTTTGATCTTGCCGAATTATATGGGACCCAAACCAAAATACTAAAGCAGGCTGTTCGTAGAAATAGAGATAGATTTCCTCCTGATTTCTTACTTGAACTGACCAGGAGTGAATATAATTCTCTAAGGTCACAAATTGTGACCATAGAGACAGGTAAAGGTCAACATAGCAAATATTTGCCTTTTGCGTTTACAGAACAGGGAGTTGCGATGCTTGCAAGTATGTTGAATAGTCCAAAAGCAATTCAGGTCAATATTTTGATCGTAAGAGCATTTGTATTTTTAAGACAATATGCACTTTCACATCACGATCTATCTCAGAAACTAAAAGAGCTTGAAACCAAATATGACAAGCAATTTAATGACGTATACGATGCCATAAATTTTCTTCTTCAGAAAGAAGACATCGCTTCAAAGCAGAAATCAAGAAAACAGATCGGGTTTACATCAAAATGACTTCTACTCTATAACCACAAATGGACGGGCGAACTTATTGTCTGCAATCAAACAATAAATACCTGGTGGCAGATGAAGTTCTTCAATGTGTGCACTACTTCCTGTTGAGTTTTGGTCGCAGGCACTTTCTATAATTCTTCCTGTACTGTCCATCAGTTTTAAATTATGGATTCTATCGTCGGAAAAATTGACATTCAATGTTTCTTCAGTTCGCAAAGGATTTGGATAAATACTTATGGATGGCTGACTGGATGGACCATGATCTATGGCACTCACAAAATCAACGGAAACAGCATCAACATATAGCGTATTCAACCCCACTTCATTCGTATCGTTGCTTGAGAAAAGTATGACAATAGAATCTGTTGCTGTGCTGATACCCACATCCGGAATAGGAACATTCACCTGCGTAAATATATCTACCGCCGGCAAGGATACAGAAGCATAAAATACAGTATCCGGATTAGCTGATCCAGAAGGATGCTTGATCAGAATATCAGCTACTGCATGTTCGGATGGTTGACCAATGGTAAGTTGATAATAGAAAGTAACCTGTTGCGGTACCATGGGTAATGGCTCACCACCCGTGTAGGCTTTTATCCTGTACTTAGGATAATCTAATTTGCAGTTCCCCAACGCTAATTGCGATCGTGTCAATGCACCAAAAATGTTGAGCGTTCTGAGTTGAGCAGCGAATTCTCCTGAATAGTTATAGTTATTTCGGGCCACACCTGCTGAGGTGAATTCAGTAGTTGCATTATTCGTCGTCCAGCCTGTCGGAAATTTCCAGTCAAATGGTGGCGGGCTGCCTGAAGGAGACCAGTTTTCGAAGCTGCCGTTTTGCTGGGCTAACAATGGATTGACGATCAGAATGACATATAAAAAGACAATTAATCTGAAGGAGGTGTAAAAGTGATTCATAGATCCATTTTTTGACGTGAAAGAATTATTCACAGATACACCATAGACAGCAGATAGATTCGATTGGGTTGGGTGACTTGCATTTCTATGTGCAAAGTCCTATTTTCGGATACTATTTCTATCACCGGAAATAACTTCACTATGGAATTGAAAACTATCCAATCCTGTATCTATGAAATCAGGGGACTGAAAGTCATGATGGACTTTGATCTCGCAGCATTATACGATACAGATACCAGAACACTTAAACAAGCTGTAAGAAGGAAAATGGACCGATTTCCAGATGATTTCATGTTTGTACTAACCGAGGAAGAACTTCACAACTTGAGATCACAATCTGTGATATCAAGTTCAGGCTGGGGAGGGTTACGACAAAAACCATTTGCTTTTACAGAGCAAGGTGTTGCAATGTTATCAAGGATAGTAAACACTAAAAAAGCAATACAGGTCAATATAGCTATAATGAGGGCATTTGTGTTTATCCGTCAATATGCCCTTTCTCACGCAGATTTAACCTCCAGGCTTAAAGAGCTTGAGTCCAAATATGACAGACAATTCAAAGATGTCTATGATGCCATAAACTTCCTTCTTCAAAAAGATAAACTGGAATCACAACAGAAATCACGGAAACAAATCGGTTTTAAATCGAAATGATTCATTTACAGTTTTAGCCGATGCAGACTACTGTACTGTAAAATTGATGGAGGCAATTGTCTTATCTCCGTCAATCAGAATTCCTGTGGCGATATAATCTCCCGGTGACAGCACTAAAAAGGATGACAGGTAGATATGTCCATAGCTTTGCAGGCTCGGAAAATCATGGGTTTCAGTTGTAGCACTTCCAACCTGCTTAACGTTGATCCGTACCGCCGAACCAGCCATGTCATCTTTGCTTTCCAGTCTGAAATAAATGGGGACTCCGCTCTGAAATACCGTTCCTTCACCGGTCAGAACAAAAGAATTCGTTGCACTCAATCCTGTGCCGAGTTTTAAGGAATTTGAAAATTCATCAGCAGGATCTGTTTTATTGCAAGCGATGGCTAAAAGGATGATAGCCCAAAACAATACAGCAAGCTTTTTCATAATTTTTACGATTAAAAATTATTATATAAAAATACAACCTTTCCGAATAGCCCGTTGAAATATTTCTCGCTTTCGGCTCAAAAAATGCGCATCAAATTTCTGCCTGCGAAAGGGGGAAAACGAAGTATCCGATAGATCAGGAAATACTTAAAATGGTATGACTGTTTTTGCCAAGTTGAAAGCTTTCTCCTTTTGATTTTCCATTGATGACACTATAAGCAGGAGACTCGGTAGAAATCCCTAATAATTCTTTTTTACCGATATGCAATGCTGGAAAAGAAACGCCCAGAAAGAAATAATTTGTCTCTGTCTCTATCAATGCCCCGGCTTTTGCAACAGAATATTCTTTTCCTAAATATTCTTTCAATTCAATAAGACTGGATTGAGCACTATCCAACTGTATCTGCATCTGATATTGCAATTCTTTTTGCTCAGATTGCTGAGAAAAATTTTCAGGATCGCTGGTATCCCCTTCATCAATATCAGAAGCCGTCTCATAATCCTGCAGCGAGATGCGGATTTCTGCTATATTATTTTCCATTTGTTGTATCACCTGGACCAGGATTTCTTCCTTTTTCATTTTCATTATTTTATATAAATGTAACTCCTATTCTTCAGTCAAAAATATCTTATTCCCGTATTCAAACCTAATTCAGAACAGAATGTTTATCTTTTCCGTGATACTTATAATTAAACTGCAATGGATGTAGTGAATGGACCTGATATCATCATGAATGAATCAACCCATCGTTTTGAACTCACATACAATGATGATATTGCCTATATCGATTATCGCTGGTATAACAAAACACTGATACTCCTGTACATCTTCGTTCCTGTACCGTTCAGAGGTAAGGGATTGTCAACGAAGCTGATCGAATATGCGTTGAAGTATGCGAGAGAAAAAGAGGTGAAAATCAAAGTATTTTGTCCTTACATCTCGAAATATATCCGGATGCATCCGGAGCACGAGGATCTACTCGAACAATAAAGGCTCACTTTGATTCATCTATTTGAACATATTGATTTTCTCATAGAATGAATCGCTTCCCTGCGCTAAATAAATTAAAGAAAACCCGAAACAGATTATGTTCCTGGTTTTCTTTTTCAGCGGTAATCAAATTCCAGGATTTTCAAGAGTTGCCTGTGCGGCTGCAAGCCTGGCGATCGGCACCCTGAAGGGTGAACAACTGACATAGTTCATACCTATGCGATGACAGAATTTGACACTCTCAGCATCGCCGCCATGTTCACCGCAGATCCCTACTTTAAGTTTTGGTTTAATCTTACGACCTCGTTCTGTTCCGATTTTAATCAACTCTCCGACGCCCTCCTGATCTATGGTCTGGAACGGATCGTCCTTTAATAATTTCAGATCAAGATAAGCTGGCAGGAAGCCACCAATATCATCGCGGCTGAATCCAAAGCTCATCTGCGTGAGGTCATTCGTCCCAAAGCTGAAAAAATCTGCTACTGTAGCCATATGCGCTGCCTTTAATGCTGCCCTTGGGATCTCGATCATGGTGCCATATAGATAAGGTATCTTCTTCAGTTTTGTTTTCACTAACACTTCCTGATACACTCTGTCCACAATTTGTTTTTGGTGGATCAGTTCATTCACTGTGCATGTCACCGGGATCATGATTTCAGGAAAAGCCTTCTTACCGGCTTTTATCAATTCTGCAGTTGCTTCGAGGATTGCCCTTACCTGCATCTCAGTTATTTCAGGATAGCTGATTCCTAACCGAACGCCCCGGTGGCCCAACATTGGGTTGTTTTCATGGAGCGCAAGTACTCTTCGTCGTAACAAACTCATACTGATGCCAAGCTCTTTGCTCAGCTGCTGTAATTTTTCGGAATCGTGGGGAACAAACTCATGAAGTGGCGGATCAAGTAATCGTATAGTCACCGGAAAACCATTCATAATATCGAGTGTGTCTTTGAAATCTTTTTTGACATACCCATAGAGTTCATTCAGGGCTTTGCGCCTCTCCTGTTCGGTTTTACTCATGATCATTTTACGTAACAGAAACAAAGGCCTTTCACTTCCTTCGCCATAGAACATATGCTCTGTGCGGAACAAACCAATTCCTTCAGCGCCGAATTTCAATGCCTGAGCCGCATCCTTTGGTGTGTCTGCATTTGTCCTTACACCCATGGTTTTGGTTTTATCGACGAGACGCATCAGATCTTTGTATGATTGATTCTTGTCCAGGTCGATATCAGTCAACGGGAGGCTTCCTTCGTATACTAATCCTTTTGTGCCATTTAAACTAAGCCAGTCACCTTCTTTGATGATTTCACCATTTTTAGCATGAAAGGTTTTAGTGTCGCTGTGAATTTCGACCTCTCCACACCCCACGATACAGCATTTTCCCCAGCCTCTTGCGACCAACGCAGCGTGAGATGTCATACCTCCTTTAGTGGTCAGGATAGCCTGTGATTTATGCATGCCATCTACATCTTCCGGAGAAGTTTCTTCACGGACCAATATCACTTTTTCTCCTTTATGAGCCCATTCTACCGCATCATTCGATGTAAATACTACCCTGCCTTTTGCTCCACCGGGCCCTGCAGGCAATCCCTTTGCTATGGCTTTGGTCTGACTTTCCACATCGGGATCAAGCATAGGAAGCAATAATTCCACCAATTGATTTGGCGCCACTCGTTGTAAAGCAGTTTTGGTATCTATTAATCTTTCCTTATGCATCTCCGTGGCCATTCTGACAGCTGCAATACCGTTACGTTTACCTACACGACATTGCAACATATAGAGTTTGCCTTTTTCGATCGTAAATTCAATATCCTGCATGTCTTTATAATGTTGTTCCAGTCTTTTCTGATATCCGAATAATTCCTGATACAGCTCAGGCATCAGTTTCTCAAGAGTGATGAATTGTTTACTCTGAGCATTTTTAGAATATTCATTGACCGGTGCAGGTGTGCGGGTTCCGGCCACCACATCTTCGCCCTGGGCATTGACCAGGTACTCACCGTAAAATTTATTTTCTCCGGTACCCGGATTACGTGTGAAGGCCACGCCGGTGCAGCTGTCTTTGCCCATATTTCCAAAAACCATAGCTTGTACGTTGACAGCTGTACCCCATTCATCCGGTATCTTTTCAATGCGACGATATTCAATAGCTCTTTTTCCGTTCCAACTCCCGAAAACAGCGCTGATTCCTCCCCACAGTTGTTGCCAGGGGTCCTCCGGAAATTCCGAACCCAATACTTTTTTAATCGTTTTCTTAAAGTCCTTTACCAACTCTTTTAATTCTGAAACCGTCAGGTCTGTATCACTTGCATATCCTTGTTTGTGCTTGATGTGTTCAAGCTTTTCATCCAGTAATTTGCGGATCCCTTTACGATTTTTTACCTCGATACTCTCTCCTTTTTCCATGACGACATCTGCATACATCATGATCAATCGCCGGTATGCGTCATAGGCAAATCGTTCATCACCACTTTGGGCTATGATTCCTTTGATGGTCTTTTCATTCAACCCGACATTCAATACCGTCTCCATCATACCCGGCATACTCTTCCTTGCTCCGGAACGAACAGACACCAGGAGTGGATTCTTCTCATCTCCAAATTTCTGTCGGGTGATTTTTTCAATTTTGGCCAGGGCTTCTTCCAATTGGGGTTTAAGCAGTTTAGGATATGTTTTCTTATGGTTGTAATAATAGGTGCACACCTCAGTTGTAACCGTAAAACCCGGTGGAACGGGCAGGCGAAGTTTAGGATGTCCTGCCATTTCGGCGAGGTTTGCCCCTTTACCGCCCAACAGGTTTTTCATGGATTCATTGCCGTCAGCTTTGCCGCCACCGAAGAAGTAGATATACTTAAAGGCTTCAATTGTCTTTGCCATAATGGATTATTTTCTATGCCGCATAGGTATGGCAAATGTGTAAAAAAAACGAAAACTAAGATCAATGATGATGCTGCTTAAAATCATTCTCAATATCCGGATTATAATTCCGCCATTACGGGATCTTCATTACTAAAAAACCTCTCCATTCGAGACAATATTCTGATCGATAGCTTACAATCAACCGGCCATAATTAAGACTGAAATACACACCCTCAATCAATTGACTTCACTGAGCCTTGCTGTGAAATGCCTCAATGTAGGTGATTCATACGTGATCTTCAATCCTTTGATTTTTTCTCTTTCCTTAAATACTTTAATAATAATCTCAGCTACATAATCAATGTGGCTTTGTGTATAAACTCTGCGCGGGATAGCGAGTCGTACCAATTCCATCATCGCCGGAATCAAATGACCATTCGTATCATATTTACCAAACATCAGAGAACCTATTTCTACACTCCTGATACCTCCTTCTTTATACAATGAGCCCACTAATGCCTGTCCAGGATATTGATAAGAAGGAATATGCGGAAGAAAAACTTTTGCATCAATATACACTGCATGTCCACCGGCAGGTTGCATCACAGGCACGCCTTCTGCAATAAGTTTTTCTGTCAGATATTCAATGCTACGAATTCTGTATTGCAGATAATGTTCATCCATGACTTCATAGAGTCCGATGGCTATAGCTTCAAGATCACGACCGGCCAGACCGCCATATGTAGGAAACCCTTCTGTGATAATCAATAAATTCCTGCATTGCAACGCCAGGTCTTCATCCCTCAATGCGATAAACCCTCCTATGTTGGCGATCGCATCTTTTTTCGCACTCATCGTGCAACCATCAGCATAAGAAAACAATTCACGTACAATAGCAGGAATGGGTGTATTGGCAAATTCCTTTTCGCGAAGTTTTATAAAATAGCAATTCTCTGCAAACCGGCATGCATCAATAAATAATGTAATTCCATACCTGACACAGATCTGTTTTACATCTCTGATATTTTGCATGCTCACAGGTTGACCACCTCCTGAATTGTTGGTAACCGTCACAATGCAAAGCGAAATATTCACTGCACCTTTTTCAATAATAAATTTTTCAAGAGCCCCAACATCCATATTACCTTTAAAGGGTGCGGGCACAGAAGGAATTTTCCCTTCCGGACACAACAGATCAATACCTTCTGCACCACTAAATTCAATATTGGCTCTTGTCGTGTCAAACAACGTATTGCTTACAATATATTTTCCTTTCCCTCCGATGATTGAAAACAGGATTTTCTCAGATGCCCTACCCTGGTGTGTGGGGATGATAATAGGCATTCCCGTAATATCCTGAACAGCTTTTTCAAAGTGAAAAAAACTATTACTCCCTGCATAAGATTCATCCCCGATCATGATACCTGCCCACTGGGCGCTGCTCATGGCATTGGTGCCGCTGTCTGTCAGTAAATCAATCATGACATCATCAGCCCTGATCAGAAATGGATTGCAAAATGCTTTCTCCAGGATCACAGTGCGTTGTTCTTTTGTAGTAAAAAAGATAGGCTCTACTGATTTTATCCTAAAGGGTTCGATGATAGTGGACATTTTAGTGGGTTGTGAATAGTGAGTTGTGAAATGTATTGACAGGGCTTGCCCCTGTCTTCCTAAAACAGCAAAGTGAGTAGTGAATAATGAATAGTGGATTTCGAAATTTCATTTAGGAATTTAAACTTCCAAAAGTACATGACGGGTAATTTATATAGCCTTGATATTACTCATTGAGGGAGATGACATTGGTCATCTGCGCCCCACTTCATTATAGCGAGTATTGCAAATGAGATAACCTTCACTCCGGAGGTGTATAGTATATGAATACCATGGAAAAGATTCCGATTAAGCACTCGTGGGCCGAACCCTACAAAATAAAGATGGTAGAGTTGTTGAAAATGACAACGCCAGCGCACCGGAAAAAGGCAATTGTTACTGCAGGCTACAATACCTTTTTGTTGAGATCAGAAGATGTCTATATTGACTTGCTCACCGACAGCGGTACCAGTGCAATGAGCGACCGGCAATGGTCGGGTATGATGCTTGGTGATGAGGCTTATGCAGGTAGTGCCAATTTTTATCATCTCGAGGAAACGGTTCGGGACGTATACGGTTATACTTATGTCATCCCTACTCACCAGGGCCGCGGGGCTGAAAATATTCTGTCTAAGACACTCATCAAAAAAGGAGACATCATCCCCGGCAACATGTATTTCACTACAACTCGTTTGCATCAGGAACTTGCGGGAGGTATTTTTCATGATGTCATCATTGATGAAGCACATGATGCCTCTGATCTACATCCGTTCAAAGGGAATGTAGATTTAAATAAACTGGATGCTCTTGTCAAAAAACATGGTGCAAAAAAAATACCTTATGTATGTGTTGCCGTGACTGTCAACATGGCCGGTGGTCAGCCTGTCAGTATGGGCAATTTGAAAGAGCTGCGCGCCTATACAAAAAGACATGGTATAAAAATAATTCTGGACATGACGCGCATAGCTGAAAATGCATATTTCATTCAGCAACGTGAAGCAGGATATTCAAAAAAGTCAATCAGGGAAATCGTAAGAGAAATTTGTAATTATACTGATGGTGCGACGATGAGTGCGAAGAAAGATG
>JBATMM010000065.1:0-2742 GCA_049289835.1 Saprospiraceae bacterium
CATGACAGAACGGTAGCCTTGTACAATCGCACAGGCGTTTCAATGGAAATATATAATGATTACGCAAGTTCCCTTGCAGAAGACAGAATTCTTACCGGTACGGGTGGCACTTTCGCTGTTTTTAATGGTGGAAATGTAGTTTTGAAATATGATACATTGATTGCAAAATGGGAAATCGTCTCCAGTCACTACAATAGCCTTGACTATTTTGGCAGTTCAGCAGGGGAGTGGACACCAAATGCAAATGATATTTATAACATGAATAGTGGTAATGTGGGGATAGGAACAAGTACACCCACTGCGAAATTAACTGTAAATGGAACCCTTGCCTTATTAAGTGATACCATACGGGTTAGTTGTGCTTTTATACCACCTCCGCATATGATCATTGATAATCTTGCAAAAAATAAATCTGTCCTTCATATTGTTGCTGATGGATGTGGTGCATTTTATTACACCCCTGCGATTGTCGGACTCACAGGTGGTGCTGATGGTAAAATAGTCAGCCTGGTAAGTCATGTCAACAATATGCAGATTTTGAATATGCAGGGCATGACTGCCATATCCTCTGTTACGGACAGTCTTTACATGATAGAGCTTTATGAACCGAATAGTAACGGCCCAAATAATCAGCCCTATTCCTATACATTAAATAATGGTGGTTCTATCACTTTGATTTATGATGGAATACGTAAACATTGGAAACCTCTGAGTCTTTATGGAGATGTTAAATCTGAATCTGTTGGATGGCTGAACGGATCGAATGCAAATGATATTTACAATCCGAATGGTGGAAATGTGGGGATAGGAACATCGAATCCACTAGAAAGACTCGATGTAAGTGGGAATGTAAAATTCAGAAATAGTTTATTGGTTGATAGCAAATTAGGAATTGGGAATGTAGTGTCTGATGCGTCACTCTATGTATATCGAGGTACAGGCACAGAGGGCACAGCTAAATTTTTTGGAACTTCTTTTCCATCCTATTTTAATTATGGTACTGAAGAAAATACGTACTTAAGAGGTGGTAAAGGCAATAGTAAAGTAGTCATTAATGATCAGGGAGGACAAGTCGGTATTGGTGAAAATCCGTTTGGTACCGCTCAATTGGACGTGTTCAGTAGTCGGATAGGATATAGTGCCACAGGAATTGACATAACTCAAGGCACAACAAATACCGGACATAATTCATTTGGTGTAAGATGTATTACGAATGGTTCGACGGACTATAATATAGGAATATATGGGGAAGCAGGTGGAAGTGGAGGCCATAATTATGCTGGATATTTTACAGCCGACCAGCCTACATCTGGTTATGAAAACTATGCTATTTTTGCGTATGCCAATGGTTCTCAGGATCCTAAGGCCGGCGTGTTTGTAGGAGATGTATTTGTGCAAGGGAATCTTTCTAAAACAAGTGGGACGTTTCTGATAGATCACCCTCTTGATCCGGCAAACAAATATCTATACCACAGCTTTGTGGAAAGTCCGGATATGATGAATATCTATAATGGCAACATTGTGACAGATAATAATGGCGAAGCGATGGTGCAATTGCCAGATTATTTTTTTAAACTGAACAAAGATTTTCGATATCAGCTTACCGTCATGGGCCAATTTGCACAGGCAATCGTTTTAGAAAGAATAAACAGTGGCAATCAATTTAAAATAAAAACAGACAAACCCAATGTTGAAGTAAGCTGGCAGGTCACGGGTATTCGCCAGGATGCTTGGGCAAATGCACATCGCATCATACCTGAGGTTGAAAAGGAAGACCGTAATAAAGGAAAATATTTAAATCCTGAAGTATTCGGGCAGCCTGTAGAAATGGGTATTCATTATGTGAAGCCACCATTGGAAAATAAATAAGATTCATACGTTGTACGTAATGAATAGTCCCCTCCGACTATTAAGTGACTTATTTATTAAAGCATCAACTTTTCAAAATAAAATTTTCACAATTAAATCTAAGTAAAATGACAACTGTAAAAATTGGAATTAAAAAATTATCCGTTACCTCTGAAATTGATGATACTAGAGGTGGCCATTCTAACCTTTTTGCTTTTACACAAGATGATGCCTATTTAATATGGTTCTTCCAGCTTTATATTGCTGACGAATCTAACGCACCGATTATGAATTTAACATCTGCAGATTTTACTTTTAATTTTCTTAAAACAGGTCATGTTTTTGAAAGTTCAGAAGAATCTCAAGATCCATTGCTACGTGGTGTACAACATCCCATCCGGTTCACTAATCTTTTAGGCAAAGTTCGTTTTGTTAAGATTTGGCAACTTGTCTCCAGGGTGAAGGTGATGGATAACCCTGGAACAAACGGAGGTTCTGATGACCATTATCCCGCAGATTGGTTTGAAGTTATAATTAATAGCCCTTCTGCTAATGTTCATGGAAATGCTTTGTTCTATCTTCACTAAAAATTATTTATACAAAGTATTGAATTTGATAAATGAAGCACAAACGCACGACAAAAGTATTGCTGCAAGTGCTGAATTCCACAGGTTTGGGCGTTTTTGGAAAAATCAAAGAATAAATATTCTGCACTTTCCGTTTCCTTAGTCGAAGATTTTTAAGAGTGTATGCTTGGTATGGACCGCATTGGTCTACCTTCCCTGTGCTCTAATTGAATTTTCATACTTTGACAATTCAAAATCCAAATCGATGACTAAATATTTGCTCCTTCTCAGCATTGCATTCTCTTTATTTCATTCATCCCATGCACAA
>JBATMM010000066.1:0-3587 GCA_049289835.1 Saprospiraceae bacterium
GACGGTAAGACGGTAAGACAGTAAGACGGTAAGACGGTAAGACGGTAAGACGGTAAGACGGTAAGACAGTAAGACAGTAAGACAGTAAGAAGGTAAGAAGGTAAGACACTGAATACTGATTACTGAATACTGATTACTGGATACTGAATACTGACTAATCCAGCCAGTGTCTTAAATCTTTTCCTGTAAGTTTTTCAAGTTGATGGACATCATCGGTTAATTCATTGATGATGTATTGCTTCACTGTGTCCGGCATCTTTGTTTTGGTGAGTGGCCTGCTATTGGCTTTCATTACAAAATTACCCAGGCCTGCCATTTTTAATTTTTTGATCAGTCCTGAAAATCCAAAACCAATCAAAACATTATTTATGCGTCGTATTGTAGTTTGTAATAAAGGAAAACGACTTATCCGGGCAGGGTTTGATTTCTTCAACATTGTTTTGGGTTGAAATGAAGGTTCAACGCAAAGGAATGAAAAAACATCTTTCAACAATTCTGCGGGCTTGTGATGAATATCCTCAAACCAAATCAAATAGATCTGTTCCTTCGAAAAATGCTGCAGATAAAGTGATAGGGTCCTGTGATATTTTGACATCAGGATATATTCCTCTTCTTCCCTTATGGCTTTTTCAATGGGTCTGTTTTCTTTTCGTTCAAAATATTTTGCAAACTGATAATGCGACCAGATACGATCAAGCGGATGGCGCATACAAAACAAAATCTTTATCTGTGGATTGTGTTCTTTGATACGTTGAGCGGCAATCGGGTCGATACTATACCGATTTGTGATCTCTCCTTTAAGTTTGCCCGGAGTGCAATGGTTAAAAAAATTTTGATACCAGGAAATCCCTCTTTTAAAATGTGGTTTTAGAAATGTCCCAAAACTTAATCGGTCATTGAAAAAATGCACTTCTTTAGGTTCTGACATGCATATCTGTGGATGCTCTTCCAACACATGTCCAAGCCACGTGGTACCACATTTAGAGGCGCCAATGCCGACGAAATCAATTTGGAATTTTGGATCTGTGATTTTGGATTTATGATTTATGATACTCGTTTTGGATGCCGGATTAAAGGATGCCGGATACCAGACAGTATTTTATTTGATCATATTCTTAAAGCGCGGCCTCTTCGGTGTAATATCTCCAAGACGTTTCTTCTTTGCTTCTTCGTAGTCTTCAAAATTTCCTTCGAAGAAAACAACTTCTCCTTCATCTTCAAATGCAAGAATGTGCGTCGCAAGTTTATCGATAAACCACCTGTCGTGAGAAATAACCAAAACACAGCCTGCGAAATTTTCCAATGCTTCTTCAAGAGCGCGAAGTGTATTCACATCGATGTCATTTGTAGGCTCATCAAGAAGTAATACATTTCCTCCCTCACGAAGTGTGATGGCTAGTTGTACACGGTTTTTTTCACCTCCGGAGAGAACGCCTACTTTCTTTTGTTGGTCTGCACCTGTGAAATTGAATTTACTGATGTAAGCACGAACGTTTACCTGCAATGCGCCGACAGTGATGATTTCATTTCCTCCACCGACAACTTCGTAAACCGTCTTGTCAGGATCAAGATCTTTGTGCGCCTGATCTACATAACTGATCTGCACCGTGTCACCAATGGTGATGGAACCACTATCCGGTTTTTCAACACCCATGATCATCTTGAAAAGTGTGGATTTTCCTACACCATTCGGACCGATAATACCGACGATAGCATTCTTTGGAACTTTGAATGTGAAGTTGTCAATCAAAATGCGATCACCAAATCCTTTTGTCAGATTGCTCGTTTCGATGATCAGATCACCGAGACGAGGACCTGGTGGAATGAAAAGTTCAAGCTTCGCTTCTCGTTCTTTGATCTCTGCATTGCGCAATGTATCGTATGCCGTAAGACGTGCTTTTCCTTTTGCCTGTCTTGCCTTTGGAGCCATGCGGATCCATTCCAATTCGCGATCAAGCGTTTTCTTTCGTTTTGATTCTACTTTTTCTTCCTGCTCTAGACGTTTTGATTTTTGTTCGAGCCATGAGGAGTAGTTGCCTTGCCATGGAATGCCTTCTCCGCGATCAAGCTCAAGAATCCAGCCTGCTACATTGTCGAGAAAGTAACGATCGTGCGTCACGGCGATGACAGTACCTGGAAAATTCTTTAGGTATTGTTCGAGCCAGAGTACACTTTCTGCATCAAGGTGATTCGTAGGCTCATCAAGTAATAAAATATCAGGCTGAGAAAGTAGTAATCGACATAAGGCCACACGTCTACGTTCTCCACCAGAGAGAACACCGATGAGCGCATCTTCCGGCGGGCAACGTAATGACTCCATTGCGGTAGCCAATTTGTAATCCAGTTCCCAGGCATTGAAGTGATCGAGTTTTTCCATGAGTTCGCCTTGGCGTTCGATCAGCTTCATCATGACATCATCGTCCATAGGTTCGGCAAGCTTCATGTTGATATCTTCGTATTCTTTGAGGAGGTCAACGATGGGTTGAACGCCTTCTTCTACTATCTGGCGGACGGTTTTGGTGTCGTCAAGATGAGGTTCTTGTTCGAGGAGGCCGATTTTGTAATCACCATCGAACCAAACTTTGCCATTGTAATTGGGGTCTTTTCCGGCGATGATGCGCAGGAGGCTTGACTTACCTGATCCGTTGAGACCGAGGACGCCGATTTTGGCCCCATAGAAAAAGGAAAGCCAGATATTTTTGAGGACTACTTTGGATGGTGGGTAGGTCTTGGTGACGCCCTCCATGGAAAAGATTATTTTATTGTCAGCCATTGGTAAATTTTGGATTTACGATTTTTGATTTTAGATTTCTTTTGCCCCTAAATCCCCTGAAGGGGACTTTTATTTCTAAGAGTCTACAAATTGCCTATTGTTGATTGCCTATTGCTCTTTTGAAAATGGGCTGCGAAGGTAGGGAAAAGGGGAGTGACGGGCAAGGTTTGGAACAATAATCAATGCGAGTGATCAAAAAGACATCGTAGTATCTAATCCTTATATTTGTAAAGTAAATATATCCTTATGATAACTGTACATCCCCAATATATCACTGATGCTGAAGGGAACAAAATCTCTGTCATTCTTCCTGTAAAAGAATTTGAAGCCCTTCTGGAAGAGCTTGATGAGATGGAGGATATCCGGCTTTATGATGAGGCCATGAAGGAAGATGACGGGGAGCGTATTTTATTGTCAGATTATATAAGGGAGAGGGAGAAAAAGAATGAATAAGTACACCATTGTTTTATCTAAAAAAGCGAAAAAGCAATTAGATAAACTCTCCGATTATGTAGCAAAACCTATTATTTCCGTTATCGCTGGTTTAGAAGAAAATCCAAGACCTATTGGTTGAATAAAAATTACAGACAGGGAGGGTTATCGTATTCGGGTTGGAGATTATTGTGACAACGATTAAAAAAAAAGTGATAAATAATTTACATTATAGTAGTACTGATATATTTTATTTTATTATCTTGAAGGAACATAATGAAAAATATTGTTTGACACCCATACAGCAGTTTTCACCTTTTTAAGATCAAATTTTTTTCACTCCTTGTTTTGATCATGCATTCTGTAAGAGCTCATGTGCAAT
>JBATMM010000067.1:0-1985 GCA_049289835.1 Saprospiraceae bacterium
GAAAATAACATCACTAAAGGCCACCATCCCCACAATGGAAGTACGAAGATGCGCCAAACCGATATTGCAAAGATGACCAGTAGCAACATGATAGATGCAATCCGGGGCATATCGGATGATTTCAGACCATTCGTTTTATTTGACATTGATTGGCGCAGCTATCGGGCTTTGATCAGACATTAAGGTACAAAGTTCAACGTCCTGAGAAGATGCTAACTTATGGACATCCCGCTTTCATCAGCAGTAGCCTGGATAAAATGCAATCGTCCATCACCAGATTCTGCCATCAGGATCATACCCTGAGATTCGACACCTTTCAACTTACGAGGCTCAAGATTTGCAAGAATAACAACATACTTGCCAGGTAATTCTTCAGGACGATATTGTTTTGCAATACCACTGACTACTGTCCGCTCTACTCCATTCACTTCAAGAGTAAGCTTTAGCAATTTATCTGCTTTAGGTACAGCTTCAGCCGCAATGATCTTTGCTGTTTTTATATCAAGTTTTGCAAAATCCTCGTAAGTGATATTTGGTTTTTCAGCTGATTTCTTCTCAGGTGTTTGCTCTGACTGAACTGATTGAACTGGAGGAACACTTTCCTGAAGCTTCGAAATCTGGTGTTGAATCCATTCATCCTCTACCCTGCTAAACAAATGCTCTGCTTGTGACAGCATATGATTGTCTTTGATTAAATGTATTCCCTCTGCCAACTGATCCAATGTCGTGACCCAAACGCCTTGTTCCACAATGGGATCAAGTGAAAGTAATTGACGAAGACGCGCAGATGCTCCCGGCATAAATGGATGCAAGCCAACACTTATCGCAGCACAGTATTGCAAACACAAATTCAGCACTGCCTTTACGGTTTCCGGCTCATCCTTCTGAATTTTCCAGGGCTCGTTGAACTGAAGGATTTGATTTCCTGCAGAAGCAATATCCATGACAGCTTTCAGCCCTGCCCTAAAATCAAATTTTGAAATATTATCCTGAATGGTCCACATGCGGTCAAAGAGATCCATCATTTCAACTTCATGCCATGAAGCTTCATCATTACCATGCGCACCTACGATCGGTGTGTCTTCATCAAAAGCAGGAACTTTGCCATCATAAAATTTATGTGTCAATACAAGCACGCGATGAATAAAATTGGCGAGCGTTCCTACCAAATCCGCATTGACATCTGACTGATACCCTTTCCATGTGAATTCGGCATCTTTTTGTTCGGGCATATTCTTGATCAACACGTATCTAAGTGCATCGGTCTGATCAGGGTTTTCATTGAGGAATTCGTGCACCCAAATTGCCCAGTTGCGGGATGTTGATATTTTTTGTTCTTCGAGATTCAGAAATTGATTGGCCGGAACATTGACAGGGAGATTATACTGACCATGCGCCTTAAGAATGGCCGGAAAAATAAGGCAATGAAAAACGATGTTGTCTTTACCGATAAAATGAATTAAAGCAGATTCCGGATCCTGCCAATATGATTTCCAGTCTTTGCCATTATCAGATGCCCATTGTTTCGTTGCAGAAATGTAACCGATGGGTGCATCCATCCAAACATATAATTTTTTGCCTTGCGCACCAGGTATTTCCTGTGGCATGTCTACACCCCAATCGAGATCACGAGTCATTGCTCTTGGTTGCAGGCCACCATCTAACCAGGATTTGCACTGACCGAGAACATGTGTTTTCCATTCAGATGGATCATGATGTTCGACTCCTTCCAGTGTACCATTTTCAATATAGTCCGTCAACCAGGATTCATACTTATTGAGTGGAAGATACCAGTGCTTAGTTTTTCGCAATTCAGGAATTGTACCTGTGATCGTAGAGACAGGGTTGATAAGGTCTAAAGGACTTAAAGAAGAACCGCAATTTTCGCATTGATCACCATAGGCAGATGGGTTTCCACATTTGGGGCATGTACCTTTAATATATCTGTCAGCTAAAAATTTTTCAGCTGTGCTATCGTAGTATTG
>JBATMM010000068.1:0-10661 GCA_049289835.1 Saprospiraceae bacterium
TCCATCCATCGGAAAGTAACTCCAGTAGCAATTCAACTGAAATCCTGGTGCCTTTCAACACAGGCTTACCTAATAGAATTTCAGTATCAGAAGAAATATAATTCCGCCAGTCCATTTGATAAAAGTAAGGATTTTACAAATAAGACCTCTCTACTTTAACATATTGAATGAACAATCTTCAGGTTTGATAGAGATACTTTCCAGATCAAAACTGGAAATAAATAAACGAACTCGTACTCTCCTGGCTAAGCATGATTGAGAAAAGCATACAAGCCCATGCAATGGATAACACCCACCATGGAATCTTATAAGCCAATGTAAGTACCGAACTATTCCGCATCAACCAATGTACAATCACCATGATCGTGACGATGACTGAAACTTTAATGATAGACATACTCGTAAGCATTGGTTCTCCTCCATGCGTGATACCGAACATTGAGCCGAGCATCGTCCAGGATTGTTTGAAAGTAGATGCCCTGAAAAACACCCACGTGACATTGATCAGGAAGAATGTAAGCAGGGAATAAATAAAAGATCCTGAGCGGCCACCTGATGTAATCCCCGCTGTAGAGATATCCGATGGGAGCATAGGTTTCGATTTGAATTTTTCACGAATAAATCTTTCCACCCACAGATAAAATCCATGCAAGCCTCCCCAGAATACAAATGTCCAGTTGGCACCATGCCATAATCCACCAAGCAGCATCGTCAGCATGAGATTGACATACGTACGTCCTTCCCCTTTTTTATTTCCGCCCAGCGGGATATAGAGATAATCTCGAAGCCATGCTGAAAGTGTAATATGCCACCTGCGCCAGAAATCAGAAAATCCAACTGCTGCATACGGATATTTAAAATTGTCAGGCAATACAAATCCAAGACATAATGCAGCCCCGATCGCACAAGTAGAATATCCTGCAAAGTCAAAAAAGATCTGACCCGAGAATGCCAATACGCCCATCCATGTATCCAGCATCGGTAGCATACCATCATTTCCAAAAACATCATTGGCTGTTCCAGCTAATAATGTATCTGCAAGAACCACTTTCATAAAGAGTCCGAGCGAAAGCAGCAGGAGTCCATCCAGTAACATTTTGCGTGTTGAAATACGAGGCGTTTCAAATTGGGGTACTAATTGAGGTGGACGCACGATCGGACCTGCGACGAGATGGGGAAAGAACGTGACGAACAATGAAAAATCGAGTATTGATCTCACCGGTTCACTCTTCTTGTGATACATATCAATCGTATAGCACAATGTGGTGAACGTATAAAATGAAATACCGGCAGGGAGAATGATATCCGGTTTCGCAGGATGAAAATCAACACCTATTGCATTGACAAGGAGTGTAAAATTCTCAAGCAAAAATCCGCCGTATTTGAAAAAGCAAAGCATGCCGAGATTTCCGATAAGGCTGATCACCAGAAGCAATCTTTTTTTCGTTACGTTTTCTTGCGTGTATAATGCTCTACCTACAAAATAATCTACGACAGTGGACAACCAGAGTAAAAGAATAAACGGTGGATTCCATGCCGCATAAAAAACATAACTCGCCAGGAGGAGAATGATCTTCTTTGACTTCCAGGCAAGTGGCAGATTGTATAAAAGCAATACGATGATGAAGAAGGCTATGAAGGTGTAGGAGTTGAAGACCATGGTGTAAGAGGGTAAGAGAGTAAGAGAGTAAGAGAGTGTGCTTCGACCAGCTAAACTCAGCGTTATGCTACAGCTCAGCAATCGAGGATAAGAAAGTTATTGCATAGTGGTGATTGGAAATGTCCATCCGTAGTCAGTCCGTAAGATGTCAATAAACTTTGTTGTAAAGTCAATGGCATCTGAAGGGGAGAGATGGGATTCTTCAGGGCACACATAATGATCAATTTGTGGATAGTCCTTAAAGTATATACCCTTACACCCTGTGGTGGCCAATATCCGGTCCCAGTATTTTTCTCTGGGGAAACCCATTAATTCTTTTTCAAGAAATCCTCCGCTGGAAGGTGTACGCACAAAGAATACATCGCCTCCTTTTGCTTTGATTTTATCTACATCAAGTTTTACAAGGTTGAGAATAGAGTCCAGTGGTGGCCCGCTGATCGGAGGTTTCTTATTCATCCGGCCAAACATTGCCCAGATACTCGCCTGGAGATGTTGCTGTGCCGTGTCTGCCATAAAAAGTTTGCCACAATATTCCTGTCTGTTGAAATGGACATAGCCGAAATCGCGTGCAAATATCGGTCCCGTATGCACGCCTTCCCTGCTGGGTATCTGCAGATTGTCAAGCATGGTATTGAGTGAATAATGATCCTTATCCAGGAAAGCAAAAGTTGATTCAAGCGGGATATTCAATACAAAACCTGCACGTTGCGTCGGTGTGATTTTGTTGTGATACTTCATGGCTTCATTAGGTCTGGCGGCATTGCCGGGATTCAGAGAGAAAAACAGACCTTCTGTAACATCAACAACGACTCTGCCTTTAAATTTCGGATCAGCAGCAAGATCAGCTAATTGTGGTCTGGGCGTACTGCCTACACAAGCAAGTTGTATAGCCTGAGTACCTGTGATTTTTTCCCATGTAGGAATATCGAGATCAAATTTGATCCTTGACGAACCAATGAAAACTGTTGTTTTGTCGATCGGCCCATATACACGATCACGTTGATGCGACCAGAGAGGCCCACCATCATCAAAGGAAATTTCAAAACCCGTACTGCGGATATAGGATTCCCAGGAGATGACTGCGATCACTACCAATATAGCAGCGAAAAGAGCGGCCTTTGAGAGGGAGCTTGGAGACATTGGTTTTCAGTTAAAGTTTGTGAAGAAGGAGTGTTGGGTTAAATATCTGAATAAAATTCAATAAGCAATGGGCAATAGGCAAAAGGCAAAGGGCAATGCTTCGACCTACTAGACTCATCCTTGTGCTACAGCTCAGCAACCGTAAGCAATAAGCAATAAGCAAAAAAACAATAGCCAAAAAAGCAATAAGCAAAAAGGCAATTCGAGTGAATACATCGACATGTTGGCTTTTTAATATTGCCGATATGTGAAATACAGCCTTAATTATTCGTTATTCGTTATTCGTCCGTGGTCAATGGTCTTTTGGTTACTCAAAATTTACGTGTATTCCATTAATTTTTACCGGATATTCTCAGTTATTTTTGACTATTAATTAACCTCAATAAAATAAAAAATTAAAATGAAAAAAATTGCTCTTTTTTTGATGGTCTCCCTGGTCGGATTGATTGTTCAAACTATGCAGGCACAGCAGGACCAGGCAGCGATGATGAAAGCCTGGATGGACTTTAAGACACCCGGTGAAATGCACAAGATGCTGGCTTCCTGGAATGGTGTATGGAATGCAGATGTTTCCTCATGGATGGATCCTTCAGCACCGCCTATGAAATCTACCGCAACGGTTGAAAATAAAATGGTCCTGGAAGGCCTTTATCAGATGGGGCATTATGAAGGCACGATGATGGGAAGTCCTTTCGAAGGCTACAGCACTCTGGCATATGATAATGGCAAAAAAATGTTCGTCAATACCTGGATAGATAATATGGGATCGGGCGTTGTCGTCATGACGGGCAAATGGGATGCCGCCAACAAAACACTTGAGTTAAAAGGAACACAGACAGATCCGATGACAGGAAAAGACTCTCCGATGCGCGAAGTGATTACCGTCATCGATGCCAATACTCAAAAGATGGTCATTTATGGTGTCGGTATGGATGGTAAAGAAGCAAAATTTATGGAATCTACAATGAAGAGAGCCATGTGATTAATCACATCTCCATTAAATAAAAACCTCTTGCTTATGGCAAGAGGTTTTTATTTAAATTCTCTGTGAGGGAAGATCCCGGTATTCAGTATTCAGTATTCAGTATTCAGTATTCAGTAAGCGGTAATCAGTATTTATATACTTTTTCACGACTCACATCTCACATCTCACATCTCACATCTCACATCTCACATCTCACATCTCACATCTCACATCTCACATCTCATATCTCATATCTCATATCTCATATCTCACAACGGTTGCTGAGCTGTCGCACATGGATGAGCGCCGCAAGTCGAAGCACACATCTCACGCAATCTTCATCACTCGTTCCTTCATCAAATCTATAACCTCCTGCTTACTCTTAAACGTATTGTCGATGTTGACAACATTGTCGGCAAGCTTATTATACCGTTTTGTCATCAGCCAGAAAAAGATGTGGAGGTAGTGAATTCCATCGAAGATGAAAGTCTTGTTCTTGACAAATTGTTCTTTATTCTTTAAAAACGTGCCCGGTATTTCTGTGTAGTGCAGCGCCGGATTGAGATGGTGAATAGAATGGTATCCATCGTTCCAACAGTTTTGATTGTATACATTATTGATGCAGTTATACACACTACTGAAATGCCCTTCCGGATTGTTCTTGTCTATGAATGAATGTTGTGTCCAGTTGCCCATCATACTGATCAATCGGGAATAGATCACCGGAATGATAAAGATCATCAGTGTGGCTTTGAAACTGACAAAACTCATGGCCACACAAAATGCATAAAAAGAAAGTTCTCCGATCGTGAAGCGGGTATACACTTTTTTTCTCTTGTGATTGAAGAGATACATAAAGGTGTCAATGATACCGATGAATAAAAAACGTAAAAAATATTTCATGAAATCAATCGGATTGTCACGACGATATTTAAGTGTGCTGCTCGCATCATCTTCCTGATTATTTTCCACATGATGCATGATGATGTGATGAGCAAAATAGGTTTCAGGTGTGCCTCCAAAAAAAGGAGCCACTATCCACGTCACATACGTATGCATCCAGGTGTACCCTTTTTTAAACATCGGACGATGACACATGCAGTGGAACATCAGTCCAAAACGGCCTTTGAAATAAGATTGAGAAAAATAGGCGTACGGAATAAATGCAAGCCACCAATAAATGCCCTGAAGTAAAGGTGTAAAAAGGAGAATAGCCCATGTGATCACGATCAGATGTATCCTGGTCAACAAATGAAGAAAAGGAAGATCCCTTGGATCATTCATATATTTTAACCAGAAAGTTTCGTAGGCCGTGTATTTTTCTTTGGGAACGTATTGGGGATCGGTGATGGTGGTCAGGAGCTTCATACTATTTGTTAACTATGATAAAATGAATTCGAACTTTAGCTTTCTACTTAAATTTTTTAACCGGGTTTAGCAATTGTAACCCGATGCTTCAAGATCAGGCAGCTAAAAATTAGTTATAAAAAAGGAGATGTAATAATCAGACAATCAGATTATTGTGAACTTGAATGTTTCGATTAATACACTATCAAGAAGGGAGCTATCGATGCACAATATAACGAAATATCGTTGACCAAGAGTTCATGATTCCAGCCTTTTAATTTTTTACACTAACGCAAATCGGAAATTTGGTGAAAGATATTATGCTTATTCTTTAAACAACCGATCGCGGCGAAAGCTATAAATCATACCAAATAGTGAAACGATGGTAGAGATCAGGTAAAACAAAAATCCAATAGCTACGGCTTTCTCTGTATGAATATCCAGCCATTGTGAGCCATAAAAAAAAGTGAGTTCTCGTGCTCCTGCACCACCTATCGTAAATGGAACCATAGCTACAAGTGATGAAGCCAGAAATAATATTAAATAATCTGCCCAATGTTCTCCCTGCCCAAGCGCTAAAACCAACCCAAGTGTTGCAATCGTCTGCGCACCCTGCACACCAATGGATTGAAATGTCGTTTGGATCCAGACAGAAGAAATTTTTCCTTTAGCCCATTTTGATATCCACCAGCTTACGATCAGACTGATGAAGAAGCCGGGCACCACAAAAAACCAATATTTTTGAAATTCAGGTATCCAGAACAGAAGAATGAGGCATAGCTGGCCTAATGCAATAACACCCGTTATTCTGTCAAGAAGCGTGACAGTAAAAATTCGTTTGAACGGACGATTGAACGTCTCCATCAATACTTTGATCTTATAGCCATCACCACTGATACCTCCGGGAAGCAATAAGTTGTAATACATGCCCAGCCAATACAATCGAAGATTCTGTCGCGTCGTCAGGTGGATATCTTCAGTACTCAACAATGTATTGAATCGGAATGCGGAAATGATCTTGGAAATAATAAACCAGGCTATCGCCCACAGCAGCCATAACGGACTGGCTTCACGAATGGTCTGAAGTAATAATTTCTCATCAATTTTTCTGACGATGATGACAATGATCGCCACAGAGATGATCAACTTGAGCATTGTCTTCACCGGACCAGGGATATTTATTTTCAGGTCTTTTATATTCATATTCCCATACTCATAAGGTGTATCGATTTAGGCATACATATTTCATTGATGATGTACATTCATCAGTGCGATCACCTGTCCTTGTTCCAAAAGTAAAGAATCAATTTGCGTTCCGGGGAAATCGGGATACAAACTCAGATCGGTGAGATAATAAGCGGTACTATCTTTTATCACCGGTGTCTTACGGATGATTTGATTTTTGAATCCTGCAGTATAGTATCTCGCTACTTCATGTGTTTCCGTTTGACCAAAAATATACCATGCTTTATCTCCATGATCTGACACCAATCGCCGGCAATCTTCACGACACTTGTTTTCTGAATAATCCTGGCTTCGTAATGGCAAGATGACATAACTAAATACGCTGCGCGTCATCAGAAGAGTGATAGCCACCCAAAGGAACATTCTTTTTGGATCCAATAATACACCTGCGAAACAAATAAGCATCAGTAAAGAAGCAACGATCCATATTAAAAAGATACTATTTATAGAATAGACTCTTGAATTGAGGGGCATGAATAAAATCATGACCATTACAATACCCGAGAGAAATGTAAATGCATAGTGAAAGATGGTCCACCATTTTTGGCCGGCCTGTGTGGATTGTTGCAAAATATATAGCCCGATGAGATTAAATAATGGTAAAAACATCAGCAAATATCTTGGGTACACCTGGACGGAAAGCCAATACACTGGAAGATTGGCTATCAGCATCCAGAAACAAAAATGTACAAATGGATTTTGTTTTAGCCATCTCCTGAACCGGGGATGAAAAAATGTGGCGATCAAAAGTGACCAGGGAAGGAAATGATATGTTTGCTCGAATGGAAAGGCGAACACATGAGTTATTGTTTTTAGAATACCATAATGTACACCCGTTCGTTGTACAGATTGATCCCACAAAATGGAAAAGACATTTTTCAGGGAAACCTGACTGGCATAGAGAATATAGTAGATCAGCATAGGTAAAAGGCCGATCAATGCTCCCAGAAAATGATCTATGGATATAAATTTCTTCCTAAAAGCCCTGAAAAAAACTAAAGCTGTAATCATTGATATTGCCTGGAATACAACAGAAGGAAGTCCCTTCAATAAAAAAGCTATCGCGCACAGAAAATAAGAAGTGATAAACATCCATTTCCACCGACCTTCTTTACCAAAGTGATAAAGCACCATAAAATTCAAATAGATAATCCATGAGAAACAAATGTCAATTAATCCCAACATGCTGTCCCAAAAAAGTATCCTGCCGCTTGTGATAAGCATAAAGGCCAGAGAAATAGCTGAAAGCCGGTCAACATGTTTTCTCATGAAAAAGTAAATCGTCCAACCAAACGTACCCAGAAAAATAATCATGGTCATACGTGTTGGCCACTCTCCGAAATGTCCAAAAAGACCTGACATCAATATTATAAACCAATTGTAAAGAGGAGGTTTGTTGAAATAACCTACTCCATTGAGTGTAGGGACTAAATAATGGCCTGATAGTTTCATTTCGAGGGCCACTAAAGTGCGGATACCTTCGTCACCTATGAAGGCAACAGATCCCAGATTGATCAGAAATGCAGGCAGACAAAGAAGCAGGGCAATACAGGTCAATCGGCTGACCGGGATATAAGGAAGGTAACGCCTCAGCCAATCCATGCTATAGTTGGTTCATTTTGAAGCAAAGATGACATATTAAAATGTCAGAAGGTATACTGGCGAAATTGGAAATAAAAGCGTGTAAATGGGAGGAAATTTGAAGAAAGATGAACAGAATGGCCTAAAATAAGAAGAGAGCGATCAGTAAAGATCACTCTCTATTGCGTATGCTCCCTCAAGATACCCAATTTCTTTAGATTGACTTTCTCAATCTTTTATATGTTGGAGTGATCTGGTTAAGATCACTCTTCACAAATACGCACGTTCCCTCAGCATGCGAATATATTTATGAATTTCTTTTAATGATCAGGAACTTTTGTGAGGAGAATTTTCCCCTGCAACGATACAAATGTACAGGCGTCGCTTCCCGTCTGTGTTATATAATTTTTATAAAATGTTTCATAATTCACTGTTTTTTTAAAACCCATCATGTAATAAATGGAGGATCAATTCGACGGATAAATGCAATTCACATTGAAGGTAAACCTTATCGTATTCAGCCTGTTACCATCAACACAGGAAGTGAAACGATTTAGTCAAATGATGAGATCAAATACATTTTCCTGATTAGTTTTTCTTAATCAATTAAAAAAGTAAAATATGAAACAGGCTTATTTGATGCTATTGCTGATCCTTGGTTCAGTCATAGTTAATCCAGGATGTAATACAAGTAACAAAACAAAAGGTGCTGTCATCGGCGCAACAGCAGGCGCTGCAACAGGTGCAATTCTTGGAAAAAAGAATAAGGCAGTGGCCATTATCATCGGTGCGGCAGTAGGTGGTGTTGCCGGTGGCCTTATAGGAGATTATATGGATAAGCAGGCAGCTAAAATCCAGGAAGATCTCAAGGGAGCAAAAGTGGAAAGAGTAGGAGAGGGTATCCTGATCACATTTGATTCAGGTATCCTGTTTGATACAGATAAGTATTCGCTTAAATCTTCAACACAGGAAAACCTTAAGCAACTTGCACCCATACTTTTAAAATATGATGATACGGCTCTTAAAATTCTGGGTCATACGGATAACACGGGAACAGAGGCTTACAATAAAACTTTATCTGATCACAGAGCTGATGCTGTAAACAACTTTTTAGTTGCCCAGGGTGTAGAAGGCTCACGAATGACAACAACCGGATATGGTGAATCAGATCCATTAGCCACAAATGATACTGAAGTTGGAAAAACATTGAACAGACGGGTTGAAGTCGTCATTGTCGCCAATAAAAAACTTCAAAGAGCCGCGAAAAAAGGAGACCTGGTCACTAAATAAGTGAACTATTGACTCATCAGCGTCTTGTCCTCACTTAAAAGGTATGCCCATCAATCAGGCATACCTTTTATTATTATCATATTGTCAGTTCGCACACCTCAACCTCATCAGTCGACCATAAAACGTGTCGAAGTGTGTAGATTTGCCGCAAATTAGATTGATATGATGAAGCATTTTGCCCTCATCGGGGCAGCAGGCTTTGTAGCTCCGCGCCATATGAAGGCAATGAAAGATACCGGCAATGATCTTGTAGCCGCGTATGACCCATTTGATTCTGTAGGCATTATTGACAGCTATTTTCCACAGGCGGCATTTTTTGTAGAGTTCGAACGTTTTGACCGGCATTTAGAAAAGCTCAAGCGCAAAGGTGCCGGTGTTGATTTTATCAGCATATGTTCGCCAAATTATCTGCACGATGCACATATTCGTTTCGCTTTGAGATATGGATCTGATGTGATCTGTGAAAAACCTATTGTGCTCAATCCATGGAATGTGGAAGCCTTGCAGGAGATCGAACGCGATTCAAATCATCATGTCTATACCATCCTTCAATTGAGGTTGCATCCAAATGTGATAGCGTTGAGAGAAAAAGTAAGGAATGGGCCTCCTGATAAGATTTATGACGTGGATCTCACCTACATCACAGCACGTGGAAACTGGTACTACACAAGTTGGAAAGGAGAAGAACGTAAATCCGGTGGTATCGCTACGAATATCGGTGTGCATTTTTTCGACATGCTCCTTTGGATTTTTGGAGATGTCAAAATCAATCATGTGCATCTGCACAGTCATGATCGTGCAGCAGGTTACCTGGAATTTGAAAAAGCAAGAGTAAGATGGTTTCTCAGTATTAATGCGGAGACCATTCCGGATGAAATCAGAAAAAAAGGAGGGCGTACGTACAGATCACTTACGATCCAACAGGAAGAATTTGAATTTAGTGAAGGGTTCGCTGATCTTCACACGATGAGTTATCAGAATATTTTATCCGGTAAAGGGTTCACTATGCAAGATGCGAAGCCATCAATTCAATTGGTTTATGATATCAGGAACAATGAGCAACTGAGCCAGGAAGGTGAAAAACATCCGTTGACCAGCCTGCATGCTTCTCCTCATCCATTTGCCGGAAAGCATTAATCGTGTATAGTCTGGTTTTCCCAACAAAAATGAAAGAAGTATGATGAAGATTGTAACGGTATTGGGTGCCAGGCCCCAATTTGTCAAGGCTTCCGGAGTTTCAAGAGCATTGTCGAAATACGATGGTGTCAGGGAAATCATCATACATACAGGCCAGCATTTTGATCAGAATATGTCTGACATCTTTTTTTCAGAATTAGATCTAAAAACGCCTGATTATCATCTTGGGATTCATGGATTAAGTCATGGAGCCATGACGGGGAGGATGATGGAGCAAATCGAAATTTTACTAAAGGA
>JBATMM010000069.1:0-10047 GCA_049289835.1 Saprospiraceae bacterium
GAAAAATCCGAGAAACTGATAAGCCTGCGAGAGCGCATGATCACTGAGGTTTGGAAATCAGTTGAAGTGGCCTACAAGCTTTGTGATCTTTTAGATGAATTTGAAATCGGCCTCGAAGTTCATGCCGACATCAATACAGACCCACATTTTAAATCCAATGAAGCACTTAAAGAAGCCATGGGTTATATTCTGGGTATGGGTTTTGTCTTCAAAGCGAAACCTGATGCTTTTGCCAGTTCGTACTGTGCGGATAAAGTGGTGTAAGCAGGGAGCAGGGAGAAGTGAGATTTGAGATTTGAGATTTGATATATGAACCGTAAGGTAGTTAGTACGTTTCCTCAAATTCATTACTCTTTATTCGTTATTCGTTATTCGTTATTCGTTATTCTTTATGTGGTCTTTTTTCTATGATCTTGATTACTTGTGCTGAATCGCGTTTCATCTTTTCGTGCTCCATTCGTTTTGCAATCTTTGCTACTTCAGCTTCGAACATCAAAGGCTGGCCATTCAGGTGCCGGTGATATAATAAAACGATAACCCTGGCCATATCATCCGGAACAGAGACTCCTTTCAATTTCAGATAATGTGACAACCTGGATCCTTCATCTAAACCCCAGTTTAACTGCACCCATTTCACAAGACCAAAATGACTTTTGGCGATTAATGAATCCGGAGCATTTTTATAATTGGCAATACCTGCTGCATCTGAAAGACGATTGAGTTCCGAAAATGCATCTTCAAGATCAACAGGAATATATACACCGTTGATCATTTCCAACTTAATCCGCTTTGCATAATTAGCTTCAAATTCCTTTGGAGTCTGAGCTGACACTAAGACAAAAGAGCTAATAAATATGGACAGAAACAAGAGTTTTTCGAATTTGATCATAATGGAAGTATAAACCACAAAGGGCTTCAATATATTGCATGTTCAAATAGTTCCCGGATCCGATGCTATCTTCCAAACAAGGCCATCAAAATCAATACTTGCTCATGATTATCCTTGGTCAGGCTGTGATTTATCTTTCGATCTGGCTATGGAATGAATATGTAGCTTCCTACATCACACTGATCTTTCCGATCATGATCTTCATCATCCTGATCCTGGCTTTGATTGCAGACTGGATAGAACCTTCACGCATTCCGGGATGGTATTATCAAGTGATGATTATTTCTATCATCATCCCGGTCATCATCGGGGCCGTTTTTTATTACATCAATCATGGCCAAATAGGATGGCTGACAGAATGATCGGGTGATCGAGTGATCAAATGATCTGGTGATCGAGTGATCTGGTGATCGGGTGATCTGTAGACTTAGTAGTTTGATTTCTCTTCTGCCCTTTCCGCTTCTTCTGCCATTTCTGCCATTTCTACCTCTTCTGCCTCTTCTGCCCTTTCAGCCTCTTCTGCCCTCCCTAAATTATCCCTATCGTGACCCCATCCCCTCCCTGATTTTTTTCAGCGAATTGAATAGTCTTGAATGGGTAAACTTTCATTGTTCTGGCCACTATTTGGCGTAAGGCGCCTGTTCCTTTCCCATGCACAATTCTGATCTGGTATTGATTGCTCATAAACGCTGCATCAATAAATCGCTCGAGGTAATGCAATGCCTCTTCAGGTAGCATGCCCCGGATATCCAATTCATTTTCAAATCGGGTATAATCCACTACATCCTTTTGAAGACTGCGCTCTGTTTTTATTTCTATTGGCGCTTTTGCAGGCACCAATTCTGTAACAGGTATTGTCATTTGCAATTGACCAATCAGTACTACAGCATTATTTTTCACAATTCGTTCAATGATGCCTACCTGTTGTGTAGAACTTAATTTGACATGATCGCCGACATGAAACTCTTTTTTGACACCTGATACATCAATCAGGTCGTCTGCAAGGGATTTGATTTCTGTGCTGAATCCCTTTTGTTTTTCCTTGATTCGCTCTATCTGTTCTTTAGCTTTCTCAGCATCTTTTTCTTTTCTCAAATCTTTCATCAGCTTGTTCATCTCCTGGCTGTATTGAGATACTTCCTGGAGAGAAGCTTTTTTCTGATCGATTTTAAATCGCTTCCTCTTAATCTCAAGATCCAGTCTCAATTGCTCGTAATTGGCAATCAATCTGTCAAGTTCTCTTTGCCGGTCTTTTACAGACTTTAATTCATTGTCGAGCTTTTGTGTTTTGTCATCGAGATTATGTATGAGGTCTTCCAGCTCTACAGTTTGTGTACCTGCAGCTTTTCTGGCATAATCAATTACATCCTGAGGCAAACCTGTGCGTTCAGCAATTTCAAATGCAAACGAGCTTCCTGGTTTTCCAATCTTAAGCTGATATGTAGGACTGATGCGTTCTTTATCAAACATCATCGCTCCATTGACTACACCCTTTGTGCGGTGAGCATACATTTTGATATTTGGATAATGTGTGGTCAATACTCCAAAAGAATGACGCTTCACTAAAGTATCAAGAATGGCTTCCGCAATGGCACCACCGATTTTAGGATCTGTACCAGAACCAAACTCATCCACAAGAATTAATGTAGCGTCATCAGCAGTAGCTAACGTTTCCTTCATGTTTTTCAACCTTGAACTATAGGTTGACAAATCCTCCTCGATAGATTGCTGATCACCTATGTCTACGGATATTCGCTTCATGACACTGATGACAGACGCACCATCGGCCGGGATCAGCATGCCGCATTGAGCCATGACCTGGATTAATCCTGTAGCTTTCATGAGGATGGATTTACCACCGGCATTCGGACCACTGAGAATCAGGAGTCGGTTAGGAGGATTCAATACGAGATCAAATGCAATGACAACTTTTCCTTTCGCTTTATTCTTTATGTATAACAGAGGATGCCTCGCCTGAAGCAGATGAAGTGTCGCTTCGTCCTGGAATTTAGGTCGTGTACCTTTATAGGCATTTCCTAATATCGTCATGCATTGAACAATATCCCAATGATGGATCAAACTGCACACAGCTACAATATCCTCTCTAAAAGGGCGAAGAAAATGACATAATTCGCGCAATAATCTTAATACTTCTTTTTTGAAATCACCTTCGAATTCAATGATGTTGTTATTGATTTCTACAATGACATCCGGTTCGATAAAAGCCGTTCGGCCCGTTGTGGATTCATCGTGAATGATCCCTTTTATTTTCCGTTTATACTCAGCTTGTACACAGAGTACTCTTCTCCCCGATCGGATGGATTCGACGGTATCTGTGAGCCATCCTTCACCTTTGTATCTCGCAATTAGTCTTTGAAATTCTCTGTTTAGTTTTGAAGCTTCTGATTCTATAGCTCTTGAAATCGCCAGAAGTTCAGGTGATGCATCTGGTCTTACATCGCCCTTCTCATCTATAATAACTCTTATTTTTTTTATTAAAGAAGAAGGATTTAAGGCTTGTGATGTCCATTGAATTATAGTAGGATAATCCCGTCGGTAATCAGGTTTTTCAAAAAACTGATGCACAAGTCTTACCTGTTCCATCTGTTTCCCCATTTCATGAATATCTTCTTGTGGTATGACATATCCTTCAATAGCGAGATGCTCTAATGAAGTGGACACATCCTCATATGGATTCAGCTGAATACGTGAGGATAATGTCGAGATATCAGCATATTCGAATATTTCATCAAGGCGGTAACGAATCGCATCGATATCGGTTGAAGGATGGAGATCAAGACAAGAGGTCCGGCCATGGACACCACGTGCATAACCGGCAAGCAACTCTCTGATTTTGTGAAACTCAAGCTGTTCTTCTGCGGAAGTTGAAATATCTACGAAATGGGACATGTGTAAAGCAAAAATAGGGTTTCAATGCAGATAAATCAGGCTACTTAGGTTATAATTAACATTCAAAGGGTTAAAGGTTGATGGTCTTAGAAGCGAGTTTAGTCAATAGGAAATGGTCTATAGTCTCTTTTAATTAATTGCAAACTGCATATTTTAAATTAAAACATAATTTCAAAACCAATGACTTTTGACTAATGACCAAACTCGCTGCCCTGACCATTACCCATCGACTTATTCATTCCGAGTCTGTATCTTTCGACGTGACATTTATAGCGAATAAAGAAAATGGCAAGCAATAGTTTAGGAAGAATATTCAGAATAACTACAGCAGGTGAATCTCATGGCCCTGGTCTGGGTGTCATCATTGATGGTTGTCCTCCCGGGATTGAAATCGATACAGATTACATTCAGCATGAATTAGATCGCCGACGACCGGGTCAATCGCACATCACTACGCAGCGTATAGAAGGAGACAAGATTAACATCCAATCTGGCATTTACGAAGGAAAATCAACAGGTGCTCCTATTCTTATTCTTATTCCAAATGAAGATAACCGAACATCTGATTATGATCATGTCGAACAAACATATCGACCGTCACATGCTGATTTTACTTATCATAAAAAGTATGGTACAAGAGATCATCGTGGTGGTGGTCGTTCATCTGCAAGGGAGACGGCCAATTGGGTTGCTGCTGGAGCTATAGCAAAGTTGATTTTAAAAAAAGAAAGAGTAGAAATTAATGCAGGTGTTACCTCTGTAGGTGAATTGGAATTAACAACTGAAATAGGATCGTATGATTTTATTGAGGCTGAAAAAAATGTTGTGCGATGTCCCAATTATACGATGGCGATAGAAATGCAGGCATTAATCGAACAAATCAAAATAGAAGGTGATACGGTTGGTGGTATTATTACCTGTGTTATCACAGGATGTCCGGTTGGTCTGGGAGAACCTGTATTTCATAAGCTTCATGCTGATTTGGGCCAGGCAATGCTCAGCATAAATGCATGTAAAGGATTTGAGTTTGGTTCCGGATTTGAAGGATCACGTATGAGAGGAAGTCAGCATAATGATGCATTTGAGAAAAATGATAAAATTGTTGTCACAAAAACAAATCATTCAGGCGGAATACAGGGTGGAATTTCAAATGGCATGCCTATTTATTTCAGGGTTGCTTTCAAACCTGTGTCAACGATCATGAAAGATCAAACTTCTGTTGATACGTCTGGTGAAGAAATAATCGTAAAGGGAAAGGGCAGGCATGATCCATGTGTGGTGCCGAGAGCAGTTCCTATAGTAGAAGCTTTAGCAGCTTTAGTTCTGGTGGATCATTTGTTGATGAGTAAGGCGGTAAGAGGGTAAGACAGTAAGAGGGTAAGACAGTAAGAGGGTAAGACAGTAAGAGGGTAAGACAGTAAGAGAGTAAGACTGTTTAGGCGCACAAAACCCTCAAGGATGGAATTAAAGTTAATTGTCACTCGCATAAGAAGATTAGGACACAAACAAGCTGCATATCATTTGGACAAAATCAATTGGACTTATTAATTCTCCATTCTTTCCTGATACCAATGTGGATTGAATGGCCACTCCCCTTTCGCTTTTATCTTATCTCTTTCGACTCTGATTTCATTTTCCCAACTGCCATACATATTGGCAAATAAATCTAATCCCGTTGCTTTTTCTATACTGTCGATCGGAACGACATATTGATCAAGAGTGCCAAAATTTTTATTTGTCTGATCAAAAATAAAACCGATCACTTCAGGTTTTCCTCTGTTGGTTGTAAAAACTGCTTTATAAAAATAGCGGGGCACTAATACATCATTAGCGCCGATAGATCCCAGAGAGTCTCTGAATATCGGTCCTGCTATGACGATGATATTTTTATACTTCGTAGCCCAGTCACGCACATCATGTTCGAGTTCGAGCCAGATGCCACTGTTGAATTGTTCAAGCATGGGGGCAACATTGCTCATCAAAAAAGTGGAATTCATGGCTTGCTGATCCCAAGACATATCTGCGGCAGGAACAAGATGGCCTTTAGAATATCCGCTTTGTTTATAATCATGATAATGGGCAGATCCTGTTGAGATCGACTGATCCGGTTCGAAATCCTGATTTCGCGGATGATTAGGTTTATTGATCATATCACTGGTGAGTCGATAGGCCACCCATTCGGACAATTCATATTGTTCCCTGTAGGATAAACTGAAATATGGCTTATTGTAAATGATGCCTTTATACGGAGCAGGTAAATAGTCTTTTGTGCTTTCTATTTTTTTGTCTTCAGTGCCCTGAAATTCTTTGAGGTTGTACCAAAACAGGATCATGACACCAAGGATGAGAAAAATAGTGATATAAAATTTACCTGAAGATTTTTTAACAGTGCGGTGTTTACCGGGGCGTTTGATGTCCATTTTGAAAAATTAAAAGGTTCTACAAGGTAATGTATTGAGGAAGGAGAAATGTGACCGTTTAATTAGAAATTCTTTTAAGAGTCTTATTGGTAAAGGCTTTGCATTAGGGGATTTTTCTCATGATTTAAATGTCAAAAAAAAGCCGTTTACAAACGCCTACAAACGCTTACGAAGTGCACGTATATTGCTTATATACTTTTATATCCTTAAATCTCCATAAGTACCAGAGAATCATCTATCTGTAAAAACCGTTTACAAACGTTTACAAACGTCTACAAACGCATACGAAGTGCACGTATATTGCTTATATACATTTTACACTGAATTTTCTACCTGAATGTCATGTGCCATCCGGTACATTCAATTTTGAAAAAAATCACACCACTAAAAAAAGCGAAGTCCTCAAAAGGATTTTAATTCATTCATATTGGATTAATCACTTCCATTGTATATTGCACAGCCCATGACATTCCGGCGGCTAAACATATGATTAGACTTACTTTCATCCTATTCCTGAGTTTCCTTGTGCAACTTTCCATTGCTCAATCAGGCCCAAACCTCTTTTCCGGTACCGGCTACCTGAGCAACGGCCAGATCGGCTTACTACTTGAAGATGCTGAAGTAGGAATCGTCCTACCGGCTATGCTCGCCGAACGCACTACAGGTGGCTGGGCGGTAGGCGCATCAAAACGAACCGGTCTCACTGACCTGACAGAACTAGCAGCTACAGCTCATATCAAACTACCCTGGAAGGACCAAATCGCCTTAGGGGTCCAACACACCGGAATTGATGGCTTTTCCGAGCAAAGAATCACCCTAAGCTATGCACGACGTCTTTTTGAAAAATTAAATCTCGGTGTACAGTTTGACCTCAATCGAAATACGGCTGAGGAATTAGATGACCTCTATGCAACATCCTGGTCCGTTTCAATTCACGCACCATTGATGAAAGAACTTTCGATGTCAGCATGGATATACAATCCCCTTGGCGATATCGGCACACTTGATCTACCTTCAATGGCAAGAGTTGGTATTCTGTATAAACCTTCTGAAAAAGTTGGCGTAGCTGTCGAAGTTGAAAAAGACTGGCGTCATACCGCAAGATTCAAAGCAGGTATCAATTACAGAATTCATCCACGACTTGCATTGAGATGGGGAGTTGGAACAGAGCCCGGAATCATCAATGCCGGCATATCCTGGAATCTCTTGCAGAACATGGCCCTCAGCGGAGGATGGCGATATCATTCACAACTGGGAAGCAGCCTCAGCGCAGGATTATCTTCATTCAAATATAAGTGAGCAGACATATTGCAATAGTTTCCGCCACAACAAAGGAGATCCAACCTTTCCTTGATTATTTGAAAGTTGAGGCTTCACAGCATGAGTTTCAAACTTATAAACTCCATTCATTAACCATTGATATTATCTATAGTGGTATTGGTATTTTGCAAACGGCATATACCTTGATGGATTATTTAAGTCATCGTCATCCGGATGCCTGGATTCAGGCCGGAATAGGTGGAGCATTTGATCCTTCACTCAAAATCGCTGATGTTTATCAAATAGAAAGTGAAGTCCTTGTTGAATTCGGTTCGGAAGATGGTGATGGAAGGATCATGGACCCATTTGAATTGGGTTGGAATGATCCGAATGGCTTTCCATACAATGATGGAAAATTAATTTGCCCATACATCAACGATAAATTTGAAATCCCTATCGCATCAGCGATGACGTCGATTCATGCTCATGGCTTTCAACCGCATATTGAGCTACTTAGAATAGGTGTCAATGGACAAATTGAAAATATGGAGGGAGCTGCTTTTTTTTATATCAGTCTGATAAAGAAAATTCCATTTCTAAGTATAAGGGCGATTTCAAATTATGTTGAAGCGAGAGATACGAAAAAATGGGATTTTGAAACATCTATTAAAAATCTCAATGATGCAATTATTGGAATAATAAAATCTGAAAAAGTACCTCATGGTATTTAATTTTTCCTCAATTCTTGCGCGCAAATTTTTCAACTTACATCACTAACCTCAACTCCCCATCACAAATAACGAACTACCTGCCTTATTTCTGATAACTTTAAACCACCACTAACTAAAATTGTTGTCAAAAAATTTTAGACCTATTCACTAGTCCGTCGTCCTTTTATCATTTGTCTTCGGTCAATGGTCAATGGTCTTTTCCTCAAATACTCCACCACCATCATCACCACATAATTATAACTTCTCAAACCACCTTCCACGCCATGATGCTTTAAATAATTAGAATAAATAGCATCTCTGACTTTGGGCAAGAGGTCAGGATATTTTTCATCATTCTTCCTGATCAATGAAAGTGACCGCAATACAACAGGTGGAATTGTTTTCAATTCCTGTTCTACACTATCACCCGGCATTTCAGAAGCTGCATAACGCCAATAGGTGAAAGCTCCGCCAAATCTTATCCATGCATTTTTTGATTCACGACAAGCCAGCCATGCGATGAAATTACATGCTCCCTCATCCGTCACTCCGTAACCGTGGGCCATCTCATGAGCTATCGTAAATGGTTTTTGAACAGATAACAAACCATCGTCAATATGTCCTTCGAACGCCTGAGGAATGTAAATCCCTGCAGTACTCCATCTCATGAGCAATCCGGGAGGCCAGATTTGTCTGACACGTACTCGCCCTTTATTCGGAGCACCAAGTTCAGCTAAAGCTTTTTCAACATCGGGTCGAAGATCATCGTCTGAAATTTTCAATGCTACAATGGACTCATCTGTTGTTAGCTGTGATGGAAGTTCTTCAACAGCTTTCTGCAATTCCAATGTCGCTCTTTGATATTCAACTTCAATATCCTGTTGGGTGACATCTTTAAGAGTGAATCCAAGCCTTTTCTGAAGTGATGTCTGATTATAATTGAAACCCCAAGAGAAATAAAAAACAAAAATCAGGAAGGCTATTCCACCAAATGCTTTAGTGATCAGATACAGAACGCCCTTTTTTCTACAGCTTATCCAAAGATAAATACGCACCAGGATGATGGTCAATGCGATATAAAGCATTGGAATCGGTGACCATCCTAAAAGTGTATCATATGCTATCCTGATCCACTCAAATATTCCCTGATAATAAAACCTATCCACAAATGAGGAAGGGAGGATATCCGAGAGAAATATAAAGATCAACGCAAGACCAATCCATACTAAAGATCTGCTGTGAAGCTGTTTGTAAAATGTATATAATTTGGAAGATTTATCCATAAACTTTCGACCGCTAATTACGGAGAAGTATTTGAAATTATTATTATCGCAAATTGCAAAACCTGTTTCTAATAATCCTAACTTTTTAAGCGGTGTAACTCTCTAATCAAATAAGACTAGTTTACGGACACTCTTTTAAAAATAATCCTGAGCCCTTATCGGCTAATAAAGGCCTAATTTGGTCTCGAGTCCGGCATCCGGCATCCTTTTATCCGGCATCCCTTTCTCATTTTTAGCTAATTTTTAACCAAACTCCTAAGGATAAATTTGCAACTTTGCCTTCACATTGTATGTTTCAGAGCATATCAATCAACAACTTAAACAATCTCATAATTTTAATCCAATGGCATTCGAACTTACAGATAGCAACTTTCAGGAAAAGGTTATGGACACTCAAGGCGTCACCGTCGTTGATTTTTGGGCAGAATGGTGTGGCCCGTGTCGTATGATCGGCCCTCATATCGAGGAAATGGCTAAAGAATACGATGGCAAAGCCCTCATCGCCAAAGTCAACGTGGATAACAATCCTGAGATATCACTCAAATTCAATGTGCGCAACATACCGACTATCCTTT
>JBATMM010000070.1:0-10584 GCA_049289835.1 Saprospiraceae bacterium
GCATCAGGTACAAGACTATAAAATTCACCCCTGAACGGAACGATCTGATGAGGAGGCTCAAGCCCTGCAATGCGGGCGAGATGATCAGAATAAAGACCTGCACAACCTATCGCCATCTGGCTTTTGATTTCCTGGTGAACTGATGTAATCAAAATACCATCGGTACTTTCTTTTATTTTTTCCGCTTTGAAGCCGGTCACCACATCACCGCCTTTTTTGATGATCAAATCCTTCAGACGATTGGCGACTACCCGATAATCAACGATCCCGGCCTGCGGAACCCAGATACCTTGTATTGCTGCGCAATGAGGTTCAATTGCTTTCACTTCAGCAGCATCAATTATTTTAATCCCATTCAATCCGTTTTGTAATCCTCTCTGATAGATACCCTCAAGCACAGATATCTCTTTTTCGGCAACCGCCACAATCACTTTTCCGCATCGCTCGTATGGAATCTGCTGTTCGTCACAGAATTCAACCAGCATACCCGCTCCTTTGACACAATTAATGGCTTTCGCACTGCCTGGTTTGTAATATATACCTGAATGGATGACACCGCTATTGCGATCAGTCTGATGAGTCGCGACGTTTGTTTCTTTTTCTAAAACCACGAGCTTGATCCCCGGATGTCTTTCCAGGATTTTGAATGCGGAGGCAAGACCTACAATTCCTCCGCCGATGATGGCTACGTCGTATTTCATGTGGTTGAAAAGTAGTGACAATAAAGCATAAGTTTATCATGGCACAAGGAGGATGCCGGATAAAAGGATGCCGGATACCGGACTCATGACGCACTTACCATCACCGTATCCCGAAAAGGAAAAACAAAATGCATCTCAAGTCCGGTATCCGCCATCCCTTTATCCGGAATCCAAAGAGGATAACACTAAAAGGTCAATCAATCATCTACCTTTGAACTCATAGACTGTATAGCCCTCCGTATCTGATGAGCAAACGCATTTTTCTTTCCACGATCATCTGGCTTATCCTTGTCAACCTCTTCATCAAGGCCATCTTCATCTTCGGTGTGGATATCCAGGTGCAGTTGCGTGTGGGACAGTCGTCTTATGGATTATATTTCACATTGCTCAACCTGTGTTACATCTTTCAGATCGTCAATGATTTTGGTCTGAATCTTCTGCACAATACAGACACTGCAGTGCATGGAAAAGTAAGAGTGGAGAGATGGTACCAAATCCTGCGTCTCAAAATTATTCTTGCTTTCTTCTATTCATTCATTGTTGGTCTTGTGGCCTTAGGCCTTGGATATGGTGATGCATGGCGTCTGTTGATATGGCTTGTGGTCAATAATATCCTGGTCTCACTCATCCTGGTCTTTCGTGCAGGCATTTCAGGTACAGGTCGTTACAAATCGGAAGCCATGATATCCGTGATGGACAAAGCGTTTATGATTTTGATTTGCGGATTTTTATTGTTTAGGTTTTCAGATTTTCAGATGCAATGGTTCGTGTGGGCACAGACGGCATCACTGGTGATTACGGTGATTATCGCGTTTATGATTTCATTAAAATTTATTGACAGGACACATAGCGACATCAGGCTGACGCCAATGTATGTTGTATTTAAGGACACGCTGCCTTACACGCTTGCAACACTTCTGATGTTTATTTATACAAGGTCCGATAGCATACTCATTGAAAAATTAATGCCCGGAGGTGCTTTCAATGTGGGTATTTATGCAGCAGGGTATCGCTTACTTGATGCTGCCAATATGATCGCCTATCTCTTCAGCCCGCTTCTGATACCCATGTATGCACGGCTGAGAAATGACAGACTAGAAACCATGCAACTGTTACGGCTTTCAAGCGGGATCATGATTTGCATGACAGGGTTTATTGGCTTTGCAGGTTTTTGGTGGGGAGCGCCTATTATGACATTGTTGTACAAAGATGTCAATGAAACATGGATACTTACCTTTCGCTTATTGATACTCAGTAATATTCCGATCGGACTGATGTATATATTCAGCAGCTATCTGACCGCCGTATCAGAATTACGAAAACAGAATATTCTTTTCATTTCTTCGGTTGTGATCAGTATTTCGCTCAATTTATATATGATCCCAACATATGGTACCGTGGGTGCTGCGATCACAGCGTTGATTGTGCAATGTTTTACAACAGCAGGGTTGATTATTTTGGGCCAATCACATCTCAAAGAAAAATTAGACGTCCGGAGATTGACTACCATCCTTATTTATTTTTTCATTCTTGGTTCAAGCGGATGGATATTGGAATCAACTATTTTGCCATGGATATATGAGATCGTGATATTTATGTTTGTCGCTGTGTTTGCAGGTTTTCTTTTTAAACTGATGCAGTGGGAGTCATTCAGACAGTTGTTAATTAAGAGGGAGAAGATGATTCAGGGATAAGAAATATTCCCTGCAATAATATCGACAAAAGATTAATAGATAATTCCTGCACATAATTTATGATACCATCCTTCCCATAAGATTCCTAGAGATGTGCACAAATAAAGGTGATTTATGTCTTTTAATATATTCTTATTCATATTAAACTTATCCCGGAACATAGGATCTGTAATCGGAATATCATAGATGGATTCATTGTAATTAAATGAAATCCGAATTTGAAGTCGGCCTGGTCTGTCAGGATATATTTTTTCAAATACATTAAACTGATTTACAGAAAGCAAAGCCAAAGAATGATTTAAAGTGTGAATGGATTCCTGAGAAACGGCCTTGCCTCTGTTTCCAAAAAGATTGATCCTGTCATCGCAAAGATTTATTAATTCGTCACGATCAAATGTCCCTGTCTTTTGAATAGTGTCCTTATTGAAACTTACATTCTCTGATTGAAAATTTGATGGCTTTAATTCTGTGACATCAAGCATGATGATATCCAATAAATCAAAGGGGTATGCAATGTGAATTGGAACTTCACCATGTTCTGTATTACAAACCGGACGGATCCATTTCGGTTTTCCGTTATTTAAAATAGGCTTATTATATGTATCCAGTTCGATTCCTGCAATACATCGTCCACCTTCTTTCAGTGAATTAGCCAAACAAACAAAATGCGTTTGCATTTATAATCACATTAAATGAATAATTTCAACTGCGGAGTTAATATTTTTTATATACTCAGCCAATAATCTCCGATGACATTGGTCAGGTTCGTGTTCACTGCACAAAAGACAGGTTTTGTGTAGTTGTTTTATATCTAAGTTTTTAGCAATATCTCTTTCGTCCAAAAGTTTCAAATATGCGATTTCATATTCCGCCCAGCTTATCTTTTTATCTCGATAATCTGAAAGGAGCGCTTTGGTCGGAGCAAAATCAAGCCTATGTTCATATTCAATACCTGCAATTTTTTTGGAAAAATATTTAAGGTCATTTCCTTTAGCAAAACCCGCTAATTGTGAAACGTTGTTAACTCTCGAATCAATTATCTTTTTTATTTCTGCTTTTTCCAGAAGAGTAAAAAATTGTTCTGCAGATTTACCCGTAAAGCCAATTGTATATAGCTTAATCATAATTCCCTTCCAACGGTTGTTTCAACAAAGGTGAATACGCAACTTCTTTGTTATGTAATCGATAAGCAACTTTCAACTGATCTTCCTGTGTAATATCGGGTTGAAACATGTCAGGCTGAGGAATTTTTTTTGCATACTTAAGAAGTATCTGACTTTCAAGCTGACTATTCGTTTTGATTGTTTTGTCTTTTAGTATATGTCGTACCTCAATTCCGGCATTTTCCAGCGCTACAGATATCATTGAAAACCGGTGACACTCCAGAGGTTCACCCTCTGAACACATCAAAGCGATTGTAGCACCGTCATTCAATTCAGCCACAAGGCGATCCAATCCATTTTTAAAACTCCATGATTTCCGTACGAATTCAAAATTGACCCTCCCATCCTCATCTAGCAGATCAGGATCTGAATGTCTTGCCCCAAACTCCTCCCCAAAATGCTTGTAAGCAACCCCGTTCGATTTTAAAAAATAAGATAATGGCTCCTTATTATACTGAGGATTATAGGAGCTTGCGGCTACACTACGCACATCAATAAGACTATCTACTGAATATGTTTTCAACAGCTCAAGAAAAAAATCCAACGGATGAGTCGAATGACCTGCTGTATAAATTACAGGCTTTTCCATATTAAGTCTTTTCGGCAATTAAAGATAAAATTTTATATCTATCGGTGAAATCCACCGCAAGTCTTCGAAAAGCAATCTTCCCAAAACCAGATGTTCGTGTATGGCAAGCTAATTATTACTTTTCACCTTATATGTACTAAAATAGTATAAATAATGTGTATTCATCAATACTATTTTAGCATAAACGTCAAAATAGAGTGGGACGACATTCAATAAACCGACATCTCTTTCTCAAAATTCGTTATTCGTTATTCGTTATTCCTAATTCTATATTCATTTAAATACTCCTCCTCCTTCGCCCTGATCTCCTGGATATCATCATCCTCATGATCATCATATCCACAGAGATGCAACACACCATGTATCATAACCCGGTGCAATTCTTCTTCGAAAGCAATATGAAATGACGATGCATTTTCACGGACTCGATCTATGCTGATGTAGATTTCCCCTACGATTGGATTTTCTTCCAGGGGGAATGTGATGATGTCCGTGTAATCATCATGTTGAAGATGTGTACGATTGATGTCAAGCAGAAATTCATCCGAACAGAATATGTAATCGATTCTGTCTAATTCATAACCTTCTTCTGCAATGGCATCTGTGATCCATTCCACGAGACCTTCCGGATCAGGCAGATCAAAATCAATTTCATTGGTGGTAAAAAAAATATTAGGCTTCTCCCGATGAATGCCGGGCCAGGACGGAACGATTATATTTTCCACATCAATTCAACTGTGCGGCCATGATCAAGGAAATTTATCCCATCAGTCAATTGTTTCATCAGGAATACACCACGTCCACCTTCTACTTCGATATGGTCAGCATTAGTCGGATCAGGAATATTGACCGGATCAAAACCACTTCCTTCGTCTGAGATGATGACCCGTATCTGATGTCCGCGCTTGCGACATGAAATGAGAATTTGTTTTTGATCATCAAACTGGTTGCCGTGCTGCATGGCATTGTTGACGGCTTCAGTGAGACTGATCAGGATATTCGGGTATAAGTTCGGATCGATATTCAGTCGCGTCACAAGACGTTGTACGAAGTTTTCAACTTCGCAGATGCAGCTTGGATTAGAAGGAAGTTTCAATATTTCAGTGCTTATACCGATGACGATCTATTTTGAATTTTTCAAAGATTGATAATATTCTTCTACAAGAAACTTGTAGTACGGTTTAAGATCCGGTGATACAGATTTGTATTGTTCGATTTCTGCTTCACGTTGTTTGATATACTGTTCAAGAGCCGGAGGCATTGATCTTTTTTGTTCGCGTGCCGTTTCTGCCTGGCGTTTCTGATCCTGATCCCGCTGACGGTCTGATTTTTCTGCTTCCAGCAGGCGGGTCATGATATCCTTTTGACGATTGAGCGTTTCGTTATTTAGTTTTTTATTGACGAGATCGATTTCGATCTTATTCATTTCATCACCGATCTGATCAAGCCCGGGATCACCTTTTCCTTGTTCTTTCTTTTCCTGTGCCAAATCTTTCAGCGCCTTCCGCATTGCGGCCTGCCTGGCTGCCATTTGGGCAAATTCCTTACTCATCTTGCCATGATCTCCTTTCTTCATCTGTTCTGACATCTTCTGCATGTCGCCATTGATACCTTCCTGCCCCTGTGTTATTTTATCCATAGGCATACGACCGCTCTTACCTGATCCTTTACCGCCGGGTTTATCACACATCTGGGCACCTGGCATCATCGAAGCCATTTGTTGTTGCATCTGGTTCATCACTTCACTCAACATTAGTGCCAAATCGTTGAGATAGGTCATCGTGCGCTGCTGATGTTCGCCTGAAAGGGGTTTATTACGCTCCTCAAGCTGCTCAATACTCTTATTGAGATTGACTTTTACATCTGTCACCTTTTCCTGAACAAAACTTTCAATCTGGGTTACCCTCTTGCTCAGGGCATGCAGTGTATCTTCCACAACTTTGAAATCATCTTTTATTCTATACTGATCTTGTACCAGGCTGACATATTTTGGGGTTGATACTTCAACATTTCCAAAATCCGTCATTAATTGTTCCTGGTCAAATGAAAGGGTCACAAGATTTTCAAGTAGCTGTCTCAACATGGCCATATCTTCTTCCATTTGCTGCATATCTCCGGCTTTCATCTGGCCAGCCATTTGAGAAGCCATGTCCTTCATCCGTTGAGAAGCATTTTTTTGGGACTTAGAGGCATTTTTATTTTGTTTCTGATCGATCTGCTCTTTACTGTTCTTCATATCCTGATCGATCTTCTCAGTCTGCTCTTTCGTGCCGTCCATATTCTTAGGACGTTCTAGTTCTGCATTTTTCTTTTGCAGATCCTCCATTTCTTTTTTGATATCATCAAATTTTTTGTTGAGCGTGTCCTGCTTTTCACCAAGCTCTTCATTTGGTTTTTTATTTTCTTCAGTCTCTTTGCTTAGATCATCCTGTTTTTGAGCGAGCTCTTCAAGTTTCTGAATTTCTTTTTCCATAGCAGCTTCGACTTCAAGCTGTTTGAATAGTTCGAGCATGCGATCCAGTTCTTTTTCAAGCTGCTGATCATTCATCTCTGTTTTTTCCATCATATCGATGGCACTTTCTTTCTCCATGTTTTTCATCAGCTCCTCCATTTTTTTGAGGAGATCTTTCATTTCCTCACTCTGCAGCTGATCAAAAAGCTTTTGCACTTTCTCCTGTTTTTCTTTGAGCTCATCGGATGGCTTTGAGTGCTCTTCCTGGTTTTGAAGATTCTCTTTGTATTTATCCATGGCATCCTTCATCTCTGTCTGCAGAGAATTGTGACGCTCGATGAGTCGTTCAAGTTCTTTTTTATCCTGCCATTCGACTTTTTTCTCCTGCAACATTTTTTCGCGCATGGTCTTCATCTCTTCCTGAAGTTCCTTGGTTTCTTTCAGGGATTTTTCGAGATTGGACTGGATGCTGGCGTTGTTTTCTGATTCCTTTTTCTCAAATTCTTCAGCGGTTGGTTTGCGGTATTGCATGACAGGTGTCCGACTTGCCTTGCTGCCATGAATACCATCATTGTCATGGACTTCGAAAAAATACCGGATCTCTTCACCGGGTTTTAATTCTACTGAATTGATGTCAAAAGCATGTGTGTAGGAGAACTGAGTAGGATGAGGAACATCCATGCCTTCTGTTTTTGTATCGATGATGTTGCCTTTGTCATCCACATGTTCGTATTGGAATGTAAGCGACCTGATACCATAATCATCATCTGCATGACCGGCGAAATAGATCAGATTATTTTCAACACTGTCCACAAATGATTCCACAGTGATACCGGGAAATCTGTCCGGTATCACTCTGATCGTATACTGAACACTATCCGGATGAGCGATTAAACTATTGTTGAGAAATAAAATATAGTGTCCGTCTTTATTGGCTTTTGACTTAAGAATAAAACGATCCTCGCTTCGTCGCTCTGCTATTGTTTTATTTTGAATGCCTTCAAAACGGGCGTCCATGGCTTCAGTATGTGCTGCCTGAATGTCCCATGTAAGCTGTGTGCCTTCCGGAACCACCAGGTCACCGATATTATTGAGATTTTCATCTTTGCGTCCGGTGTAGGAAGGATAATCAAGGCCAATGTCAAAAGACATGATGCCCGGTTTTTTAATGACAGCCAATGTCATCTCTTGTGAAGAAACAGGGCCGGCATAAATTTTAAAAGGTGTATCGTCCTGAACATTTTTAAAATGATATGAAAACTGAGCGGCACCATCTTTCCGCAGACGATATGAATAATTATCAATTTCAATGAAAACTTCAGCAGGGGTCATGGAGCCTTCAGTCGAAACCTTCAGCTCATAGTCATCATACTGAACCACTGAAAGAGACTGGGCTGGATCAATTAAAAAATGAAAAGGAGCTGCACGTTCATAGACTTTATTAGTATGGATTAGGCGGTTAGCGCTATCGCGAATCATACTTGGAGCGGCTATTAATAAAGTCAATAAGACTAATGCCGGTGGCAGTACGTAGCGCAGATATCTCCGGTTTTTATTCAGATCAATAGCGGTCTTGAAGGGAACGAGCTCTATTTCTTTTGTCTTTTGTTCGATGCCGGCGAATAGAAGTTCTGTATTGCCTGTTATACTATCAGCCTGGCGTTTGAGCTGGAGAATATTTAAAAGCTTGTCCTGGATATGTCCGAAATGATTGCCGATGATAGCGGCAGCCTGATCATGAGATATCACCTTTCCAAGTCTGTAATATTGAGCCAGTGGCCACAATACGAGATAGCCGAGGCTGGCTATAGACATCAGAATAAAAGATCCAAGCAACAGCTTGCGCATACCTCCACCGAAGTAAAACTGGTTTTCCAGCAGGGCATATACAAGAAATACCGCCAGAATGGAACCTATAGTGATGAGGCTACCGCGAATCAGTTTGTTGAGGTAAAAACGTCTTGTGAACGCATCCAGTTTCTGGATGAGGATTTGATAATTGCCAGTTTGCACCATGAATGATTGTCAGTAATGTAAAGTAAACGGTCTTTGAGTATAATTAATTCAACAGCTGGTCCGCCTGTTTTACACACACAAAACGGTAAGTTAGGGGTAAAATGATGCAATTGTCAATAGTGTGATAGGGCTATTAACGCAGCCTTAAATTGAAAGGTTAAAAATATATGTATAACTATCTATAAATCAATTAGATGTTGAATAATGCATTAGAAAACAAAATTGATTAAATCGAAAAGCCTTCTGCATAATTTTTATAGAAATACGGACAGGTCGCGACCTGTCCGTACCATTATTAAAATTATGCGGGGACAGGACCTTTTATAGAATTAGGGACATCCCTCGACCTATCCCAACTTCTTTAACAATAGGGGATCTCCCGCGACCTGTCCGTACTTCTATAAAAATTAAGTGAGGACAGGAAAGCAACTTCTAACTGGTCCGGCTGTTGGGATATCTTTGCTTTATAACCTTCTTCCATGACTGCTGACGAGTTGATGTATCTCATTTTTGGTATTGTGATCGTATTGGCTCTTGTCTTTGACTTGGGCCTGATCAGTAAAACAAATAAGACGATTTCTATAAAACAGGCTTTTTACCAAACTCTGTTTTGGGTTTCCCTGGCCTTAGGATTTTTTGTTTTCATGTGGTTGTATGATAGTCAGGTGGCAGCGCTGGAATATCTCAGTGCATACATGATGGAATGGAGTCTGAGCATCGACAATATTTTTGTGTTCATACTCATCTTCACGGCATTTTCCGTCAAACCCAAACACTATGGCCGGGTACTTTTACTCGGGATATTGATGGCGATAGTGTTCAGAGTGATTTTTATCACGGTAGGTGTTGCGCTTGTGGAGCGTTTTCACTGGATACTGTATCTCTTTGGCGCATTCCTTGTGTACACGGGATTCAAAATGTTTACGTCAACAGAAGATGAGGAATTTGATCCGCTTCAGTCAAAGGTTTATAAAGCCGTTAAAAAATTTCTTCCATTGGCACCACATGATGGGGAAGGAAAGTTTACAGTCTTTGAAAATGGAAAGAGGATGTATACCACCTTATTTGTGGTCGTGATCATGCTGGCGGCAATTGATCTCGTTTTTGCACTTGATTCAATACCGGCCGTCATGGGAATATCGCGGGACAGAATGGTCATTTACACGTCTAATATTTTTGCGTTGCTCGGATTGCGCTCATTGTTTTTTTTACTCCGTAGTGCTATTTCAAAATTCGATTACCTGCAGCAGGGGATCGCTATTGTGCTTGTATTTATCGGTTTGAAAATGTTGCTTGAGCATTGGATCAATCCGTATGTGGAGAAGACAACGCAGGTACTTATTTCATTGCTGTTCATTATACTTTGCCTGGGGGGTGCAGTACTTTATTCAATACTATTTCAGAAGAAAGGTGTGCCAAAGGAAATGGATGACTCTTCGACTAGCTAAAGCTAGTGGTAATTCAAACATATAGTTAAAGCACGAGGCAATTGAAATAAATGACCACGCTATTTTAAGTCTGCAGACGTAAAATCCATATTTTGAATCTCCTTTTATATTTTAATCTACCTCAAGCAGCTTTAAGCTGCGATTGAAATTTAATTCTTTCGAAAATGAAAATAACTGATGAATACAGATATCCTTTATGCACAGATTTTTATTCAACCCAATTCAGGGTTGTGACTTCTATTTTATCCTTTGTCCCCGGGTTGCGACCCGGGGCTAATAATATTTGATCCCTTCAGGATCAATCATACACATCCCCTGGCTAAAGCCAGGGGCAATTCAATCAAATTACTAAAGCGATCGGTAATCCAAAGCTAAAGCACGCTGGATTTCCACAAAGAAAAATAAATTAAATTGCCGCCACTTTTAAGTGGCGGGGAGAAAGGAAAATAGATTGAATTGCCGCCACTTTTAAGTGGCGAGGAGAAAGGAAAATAGATTGAATTGCCGCCACTTTTAAGTGG
>JBATMM010000071.1:0-4874 GCA_049289835.1 Saprospiraceae bacterium
GCAGCTTGTCGTCTTTGCTTGAAGTCGGTGTAGGCTTTCATCCTGAACTAACAGGCAGGGATAATATATATCTCAATGGAGCCATCCATGGAATGTCAAAAAAAGAAATTGACCGGAAATTTGAAAGTATTGTTGAATTTTCAGGACTTGAATTATTTCTGGACACACCAGTGAAACAATATTCATCGGGAATGTATGTGCGTCTTGCTTTTTCAATTTCCGCTCACCTGGATACAAATATTCTTTTGCTTGATGAAGTATTGGGTGTTGGTGATTTGGAATTTAAAAAGAAGAGCCTTCAAAAAATATCCGAAAAATTGAATGAAGGTAGAACGATCATCATGGTCAGTCATCAACTTGATGTGCTTCAATCTTTATGCGTCAATGGCCTGTACCTGGATAATGGAAAATTAATAAAAGCCGGTCCTATCGACAGTGTCATCGAAACGTACCTGACAGCCAAGAGCGAATTGAAGAATATTGACCTTGGTCTCCGACGTGACAGGATGGGTAATGGAAAAGCAATCGTCAGTGCTATACGATTTGTCGACAAGGATAGTAAGGATTTAGCAACAATACACAGCGGACAATTTGTGAAAATTATTGTAGAATTAAAATCAATGGAAAAGTCTATTCAGAATGTAGATATCCGTTTAGATGTATTTGACAAAATGGGTCAGCAATGGTTCCTGCTGAGTAATACAATAAGTGATGGTACTTTTTTACAATGTCCCGGGGAAGCAATCTTAGAATGTGAAATCCCGAAATTCCCTTTAGGTGAGGGGCATTATATCCTTAATGCATCATTGAATGTAAACAATCAAAAAAGTGATTTTATCCAACAGGCAGCAGAGATGGAAGTTCTTCCCGGTGATTTTTATTCAACAGGCAAATTACCATCAGCTTCTAATGGTGTCCTGATCAATTATCAATGGAGGGTAAAAGAGGAGTAACATTTTTCTTTTCCAGAAATTTTGCCCTTAATCGTCGTAATGTATATTTCATCGTATTGACAAAAGAAAAGTGAAATTCTGAATTCTTGATTCCATTAAAATATATATTTTTCTTTGCAAAAACAGGTCTCCCCTTTAATTGACTTTTAATATTTTTTTCATGTATTATTTTCAGCCAGGCCCGATCACCTGCTATATTTTCAATGATTACACCTGCAGGTGGATTGTCATGAGGAAAGCCCAATACGGTCAGTAAATCTTCAGCATTGTTATTTTTTTCAATTAAGCTTGTGTAATGATTCCGTTTACTATTGCGCATACGGGTCATTACCTTTTCATTGATGTCGTACAGGATTCCTGATGACGGATTTAAAAGTAATTTATCAACCTCCTTAAAGTGGTTCTGGACATTTTGGATTAAGTTTTCACCCATTCCATCATCATTATCCAGCCTTGTGGTGATCACATATGGAGTAGAAGCGCCAGAGATAAGTTTCCTCAGGTCAGCCATCATTTCACCCTGATGTGCTACCAATCTGATCACAGTGCCCGGAATCATCCTGATCGATTCTTCAATTTGTGTCTTTTTAATGAAAGAGGTATTGACGTCGCAATAGATAACCCATTGAAAATTATGACAGATTTGACCTGTTATCGTTGGAACGCAGTATTTTCTGAAAAGCCATAGCCGGTGTGTCATCCAGGGTTCATCCAGCGTCGGACGGCCTGCTTTATCCTTGTCCCAGTTTTCCACCGGAACATTAAATCGGGTGACGAGATAATGCGTAAATTTCACCATCATTCATACAAAGTAAACTAAAACTATGCAGTGGTTCCGAAATTTAGCCTGTATCCTCTTTGTCATCATAGCCACCGGTTATCTGTTATTAGCAGGCCAGTCCATTCTGTTTCCCATCTTTTTTGGGATGTTTTTCAGCTTTATGCTCATGCCGCTCGAAGGCTGGATATTCAGGCATATCCCCAATAAATTTGTCTCCATCGTGAGCAGCATATTATTGGTCCTTAGTGTATTCTCCGGCCTTGCCTTTTTATTCGGCAACCAGCTCATCAGCATCGTTTCGGACATGAGTTCCATCCAGGATCAGCTCAAAGTAGGTGTTCAGACACTCCTCAGTTACTGTGATAAGCACATGCCCTTTATGAACCTCCACTCCGACCCCGAATCGGTCAACAATATGATGAATAAAATCATCCAGGCACCTGTAGAGTTTGTAGGATCGGGCATTACCAATATTGGTCTCTTTTTGTTCAATTCCTTCCTGACCCTCATTTATATCATATTTATCCTGATGTACAAAGAGGCGCTTCGTGACTTTCTGATGATCCAGTTTTCAAAAGACAAACGTGAGGAGTTAGGGATCATCCTTGAAGAATCTGTCCGTATGATCCAACGCTATCTGGTGGGGATGCTTACAGTAGTCATCATCCTTGCGACAATGAATTGTGTGGGGCTCCTCCTTCTTGGTGTCAAGTATGCCATTTTCTGGGGTATCCTGGCGGCGTGCCTCGTCATCATTCCTTATATCGGTGTTACGATAGGTGGGACGTTGCCATTCCTGTATTCATTGGCGACCAGTGATAATAGCTGGCAACCCTGGGCTGTACTGGGAATGTATGTTGTCATCAACCAGTTTGAAGGAAATTTTATCACGCCCAAAATTGTAGGTTCGAGTGTCCGCATCAATCCTTTCTTTGCTTTGCTTGGAATTGTCGTGATGGGTGAATTAATGGGTATCGGCGGCATTGTGCTCGCCATACCGACGATGGCCATTGTAAAACTTTTAGCGCAACAAATTGATGTCCTCAAACCATTGGCCTTACTGATGGATAAGGACCTGCTCAAAAAACGAAATCAATTTTTTGGAAAATTTGATCGTGAGAATTTCAGGATCTCCAGCCTTCTTAATGAAGAAAGCGAAAAGCGCTGATGTTAAGTACATCTGTAAAAGATTTCCTCAGAAAAACGCTTCCATGGCCTTTGTACAGGAGATTGAAACGTCTTCGGGAAGAAACCAAAGTTTTTTTTTCGGGAAGGGATCTCACGTCTCTGGCCAGAATTTATCAGACAGATAAATGGGGACGACATTTTTATACACCTGTCTATAGTCATTGGTTCAGAGATTTACGATTCAAGCCGGTTAGACTATTGGAAATAGGCATAGGAGGATATGCCAAATCACGTATGGGAGGAAATTCACTGCGAATGTGGAAAAGCTATTTTCCAAAGGGTATCATCACCGGAATAGATATTTATGATAAAACTGATCTTGAAGAGAACCGCATTCATATTTACACCGGGGATCAATCTGATGCTAATTTCTTAAAAAAGGTTTCAGATGCAAAAGGACCGTTTGGTATCATCATTGATGATGGCAGCCATATGCAATCCCATATCATCGCAAGCTTTGAAACTCTCTTTCCCTTAGTGGCATCCGGAGGTATTTATGTAATTGAAGACACGCAGACTTCATATTGGCCCAAATTTGAAGGAAGCACAAAAGAAATGAATACAGTTTCTTCAGCGATGAATTATTTTATTCATAAGGTTCATCATGTCAATAAAGCAGAATGGATAAAAGAAGATTTACAAAAAGACTATCCTGCTGATGATATAGCATCGATATCTTTTTATCACAACCTTATATTTATTACAAAAATCTCAACTCATGGTTGAGCGTAGCCGAAACCATAAATGAAAGCTTAGAGCGGTCCCTGAGCGGAGTCGATGGGAACGCTCCGAAGCACTCCCATATACTCCCTCCACGGTCCCACTTCAACAAGATATTGTTTAGCAATCACCCTTGATAGCTGGTGGATATGCGTCATGTCATGCACAGCCCAGGCTGCAAGCAATTGTCTTAATGTGACAGGTCCAAATGCTGAATGAATTCCTGTCTTTTCTAAATCTTCTGAAGAAATATCACTCGCTAAAAGAATCTGAATATTTTCTTTCCGAAGCTGTTCGAATTGATTCAAAAGAGATTCAATAGACCTGCCTTTACCAACTGCGAAGTGGCCATTGCGGTCAAAAGGTGTAAACGCCTTGTCCGCTGCATCGCTGAGAATAATATGCATCCGTGGTATCCAATCCGTTTGTTCACCGAAAATGTAATGTGCGACAATATCATGCGGAGACCATGTGTCAGGACCTTCTGTCGCATGCAACCACTCTTCATTCAATCCTGATAAAAGCTCTCTGACTACAGCAGGTGTCTTGCTGATGATCGCGATGATATCATTCACTTCCATAGAAATCATACAATCTTATTTTGTGTGTCGAATCATTGCGTCTTCACTTTAACAAGTGGCACAAGGCACAGCCTTGTAAACGCAAAGACGTAGGCGCAGCCTACGCCTAACAATTGTTATTTTTAAAATATTGGCAGAGCCAATATTTTAAAAATTGCTTATTGCTTATTCTTTGTATTGCGGCAAATTACTTTTTTGCTTATTGCCAATTGCCTATTGCATTTATTGCCGCAAATTTCGCAGATTAACGCAAATTACTTTTTTGCTTATTGCCAATTGCCAATTGCCTATTGTTTTTAATGCCGCAAATTTCGCAGATTAACGCAAATTACTTTTTTGCTTATTGCCTATTGCCAATTGCTTATTGCCAATTGCTTATTGCCAATTGCTTATTGTTTATTGCCAATTGCCAATTGCTTATTGCTTATTGCCAATTGCTTATTGTTTATTGCCAATTGCTTATTGCTTATTGCCTATTGCCTATTGTTTTAATAACCGGGATTTTGTGCAATAGCCCCACCACTCAAATCAATTTCAGATTGTGGAATCGGTAGTAGTATATTTTTTGAAGCAACAAAATTTGGCACTAACGGTCCCATCACATCGGCTATTCGTCCCCATCTCGCAAGATCAAACCAACGATGTTCTTCC
>JBATMM010000072.1:0-5823 GCA_049289835.1 Saprospiraceae bacterium
GTAGGTGCCTCGAGGTATGAGTTTTTTGAGTCATTGAAATATACAGATGATGATGCTTACAAAGTTTATGCTTTCCTGCGAAGTCCTGAAGGCGGCGCGGTACCCGATGATCATATCAGGTTACTGATTGATGAAAGTGCTATAGCCGAAAATATTTACAAGAGCCTCGATGACATTACAGCCATGGCAGGTCCGGAAGACGAAGTGCTGGTATACCTCGCAGGGCATGGTCTCCAGGGATTTTATGTGCCGACCAATAGTGATGGATATAGTAACAAAGTGGAATATGAAGACATTAAGAACAGGCTAAGCTCCTGCCAGGCGCGTCAAAAACTAGTCATCGCCGATGCCTGTTATTCTGGTTCTTTGCTGGCGGCCAAAACTCCGATGTTTGAATCTGTGGATCTTTTTTACAAAAAGCTATCTGCGAGCGGTGGAGGTACAGCCTTCCTCCTTTCGAGTAAAAGCGAGGAGTATTCCCTTGAATCACAAGGGCTCAGACAGGGCATTTTTAGTTATTATCTCATCTTAGGCCTGAAGGGTGAGGCAGATACGAGCGGAGACCGGATAGTGACACTGGATGAACTCTACACCTATGTATATGCCCAGGTTCGCAAATACTCCGGGAATCTTCAGTCACCTATTTTGGCTGGCGATATCGATAGGTCCATGCCTTTGGCCAGCATAAGAGGTTGATTGTGAGAGGCTAAGGAGAAGGTGGAGGCTAAGGCAAAGGAAATCCTGCTTTAGCCACCTTGGGTGTATTACTTGCTTTGTCGGAGCAATAAAAAAAATTTCCTTCGCCTTCGCCTTCGCCTCAGCCTTTTTCCTATCTTTGCCGCCCCTTTTGACATTATCTGTATTATAAATCGCGCTTGCAGCCCTCGGGAGTGTGCAGGCTACAAAACCAAGCAAACGCCATGCGGCATTATGAATTAACATTCATTGTCGATCCCGTTTTGTCTCATGAGGAAATTCAAACCGTCAGACAGACATACGAAGATCAAGTCAAAAAACTAGGTTGCAAAATCGTCCATGTGGATGATCTGGGCCTCAAACAATTGGCCTATCCATTAAACAAACGCAACTCAGGTATTTACTACACTATCGAATTCGAAGCAGAGAATGGCGAAGCTATCTCTCCGCTCGAACTTGCTCTACGACGTGACGAACGTATCATGCGTTTCCTCTCTATCGCATTGGATAAATTCGGTGTGAAATACAATGAGGATAAGCGCAACGGACTGATCAAGAAAACTCAACGCATGAGAAGGAAAAAGCAGGATAGCGTCCCTATGCCTACAACCATACCCACGCCAGCCGTAAAAGCAGTTGAAGTACTTGTCCCGGATGCTCCTGAACAAGAAGAAGAATAGTCATTATCTAAAATTTTCTACCGTCATAATTATAACATAAAATGGCATCACAGGAAGATATTAAGTTTCTCAGCAATCCGAATATCGGCAAGCAACGCAAGAAATATTGCCGCTTCAAAAAATTCGGTATTCGTCATATAGACTATAAGGATCCCGATTTCCTCGCTCAATTTCTCAACGAACAGGGAAAAATCCTTCCACGTCGTATCACCGGCAATTCACTCAAGTACCAACGTAAAGTTTCTGAAGCCATCAAACGTGCTCGTCACCTGGCTATGCTACCTTTCGTCACTGACTTATTGAAGTAATTCTTCATCCAATTCTCGACCTACTATCATGGAAATCATATTATTAAAAGATATAGACACACTCGGCGAACGCCATGAGCTTGTCAATGTAAAACCAGGCTATGCAAGGAATTTTCTGATTCCTTCAAAAATGGCACTGGTCGCTAACGCCACCAACAAAGCCAAGCTCGAAAAACTACGTTCTGAAGAAGCTGCTCATGAAACCGACAGGATCAATGACTTTAGAGCACTTGCTTCCAAACTTGAAGGCCAGATCCTCCGTATCGGCGCAAAAGCCGGCACAACCGGTAAAATTTTTGGAAGTGTCACGAGCGTTCAGATCATGCAGGCACTGAAAGACCAAATGGGAATCGATGTCATCCGGAAGAAAATCGAACTCCCTGAGGAAGTAAAAGTGCTCGGAACATACAAAGCAAATATCAACTTCCATCCTGAGGTGCATACCACCGTCCAATTTGAAGTTGTAGAAGAATAGAACCAACCTGATTTCCTGGTGATAAACCTGGAAATAACCTACGGAAGCTCGTGGCATATGTCATGAGCTTCTTTTTTTGCGAAAATCTCAAATTCCGCTCATCAAGACCAATTACTCATTTCATATTTTCTTCACTTATGAGCAAATACAGGCTTATCCCGAAAAACCCGAAATAATAATTCAGGTAAAACACTGATGTTTTGATCATTAAAAAACCCAAATTTTGATCATCGTTAATGAGAGCTCAAAAAGCATTTTTTTGACTTCGTTTTAATGATATTTTTTTGACATCCCACCCTTTGTTACCGCTCTTTTTTAGGAGCAGTCTTCCTCAAGAATTTAGTTGATATAAAGACAATTAAAGTCCGCTCCCCGGAATTAACTTGTAACCAAATAAACTTCTAAATATGAAACGTTCATATCAGTTATTGAGCTTAGGATTTACATTCCTTATCATGGTCCTGTTATCGACAGGATGCTCCAAAGATGAAAATATAACTCCGCAGGATGGTCAGTTAGACGGACGTGGATTCACAACAATCGGAACCGGTAAAACTGTCAATTTTTTCGCGCTTAGTGATAGAAACGATCTCCTGAGATATAAAGCAGGTCCTCCGGCTCAACTTGTCTCTGTAACACCTTTGATTGGATTAGGCCCTACAGAACATATGTTGGCCATTGATTTTCGTCCGGCTAATGGAAATCTTTATGGTGTTTCTGATTCGAGTAGAATATATATCATCAGTACGGATGGAGGACAGGTAAAGCCTATCGGAAAAACACTTGAGCCCACTATAAAAGGTTCATCAGTAGGTTTCGATTTTGATCCCTACACTGATCAGATCCGCCTGGTCACGGATCAGGGACAGAATCTCAGGATAGATCCTAATTTCGGATCAGTAGCAGCAGTTGATGCAGATATTAATCCTCCGGGAGCGGCTATTAATGCTGTAGCCTATTCAAGGACAGCTTCTGCCGGAAGGACATTTCCATTATATGATATTGATGCCGCGCGAGGTGTACTCTTAAGACAGGATCCACCAAACGATGGCCTGGTGACTATGATCGGATCTTTGGGATTAGTCATTTCAGGAGAAGGTGGATTTGATATCGGCAGTGCAAATAATACACACATTATCAGTCCTAACCAGACGGCAGTGGGTTATGCAGTGCTTTACGGACATGTATTGGCAGGCGGTTTGAGTGGTGGCGATAATTTGGCAGCGGATGCATATCGTGTATTCGAAATCAATCTGACCACAGGAAAAGCTACATACAAAGGTCTATTGAACAGGAATGTCATTGGGATTGCTATTCCATAAGGATATTTAGAAGTATACATCAATATTTTTATTAGGAAAGCTGTCGGTGATCGTCATCGACAGCTTTTTTAATTGGCCCAGGCATGGAATAGGCTGACATCCGGATTCATTCCCGGCTATCTGTTTACGCATGCCCGGAATGGTATTCTGTCGCTTCAGGGCGATTTTTAGAGAAAAGATTTCAGCAAAATATAAATTTGCCTTACCTTCATTATCATTCTTACCCTCTGTTGTAACTGTTCGTCTGGTATGATGATTGATAGGATTTGTTGATCCCCTTCATTTACACTTTCAGTCAACCTTTGCATTCTCCTCCTTTTATTGCTTTTCACCCATATCACTATTTTGTAACCTAATTAAATATTGAATATATGAGACATAATTTCAATTTGCTGATTCGGGGTCTGGCCTTATATGCAGCTGTTTTATTTTTTATCGGCTGTTCACAGGAAGAAGGTATTAAACCCAAAGATGATCAGTCCATCAGCACCAGAGGGTTTACAGGTCCGGGTACAGGAGGAGGATCAGGCCCTAAATACGTTTATGGGCTTACAGATCAGAATCAACTGATGCTTCTGAAGCCTGGTCCACCAGTCACTACCGTAAGTATGGTTACGTTGAGCGGATTCTCCAAAAATGATCGGATGCTCGCTATTGATTTTCGTCCGGCCAATGGTTTAATGTATGGTGTCAGCGATGGAAATCTGATCTATATAATTGATCCGTCCACAGGGATTGTAAAACCAATATCCCGTTCTCCTTTTAATCCGGGCATTAAAGGAAATACAGTTGGGTTTGATTTTGATCCCAAGAATGATCAGATCCGCCTGGTCACGGATGCAGATCTCAACATGCGTATTGATCCTAATTTTGGCACTGTAGTCAATGTGGATACAGATATTAATCCAGCCTTCTTTGACATGAATGCCATCGCGTATGGGTATAATTTCGCAACACGAACATATCCGCTATATGATATCGATATATCCCGAGGATATCTTACAAAACAGAGTCCTGAAAATGCCGGCGCTATCAACCCGATTGGCCCTATGAATCTTGTTATTTTAGGGGAAGGTGGATTTGATATTCCAGGCAATAGCAATAGTACTATCGGGCTGGCTGTTTTAACGGGTCATTCACTGCTTCCAAGTGTAACTACGGGTGACAACCTGAGCACTGACGCTTGCAGACTTTGGGAGGTCAATCTGGCATCCGCAAAGACTACCTACAGAGGAAAACTGACGCGCAATGTAATTGGGTTAGCTATTCCATAGATTGAAATATTTAAATATTTACGGTGATCCGGAGATGAATTCATCTCAAATCCGATCCCATTTCAGATATAAAGCAATTATTAAGCTGCCTGTGATTTCATAGGCAGTTTTTTTTAGTTGAAAACCGAAATTCTCAAATTTTAGGTTCAATAAAATTGACCTTCACATAAATGACTAAATTTATCCGCACATATATGGAAATTTACAAATGAGTCAATCTCAGGCTTTCGAAGTTATAGGAGGTAAATCACTGTCCGGTGATCTTGTTCCGCAGGGAGCAAAAAATGAAGCCCTTCAGATTTTAAGCGCTGTGTTACTCACGACGGAGGTTGTAGAGATCACTAATATTCCGGACATCATCGACATCAGGATGCTGATCGAATTGCTCCGAGGTCTGGGTGTCAAAGTGAATCAAATCGGGAAAGGACATTATACATTCCAGGCTGATGACGTAGGTATTGAAAATTTTGCTTCAGAAAATTTTCAATCCAATAGTCGGAAAATACGCGGAAGTGTCATGCTGATCGGTCCGCTTCTGGCGCGTTTTAAAAAGGCATTTTTACCAAAACCTGGTGGAGATAAGATCGGCCGACGTCGTCTCGATACCCACTTCAATGGATTTACGGATCTGGGGGCGAAGTTTGTATATGATGAAAAAGCAGACCAATATTATGTAGAAGCAAAAGATGGACTTCACGGCGCTTATGTACTGATGGATGAAATATCTGTCACAGGTACAGCCAATATTCTCATGGCTGCAGTTCTGGCAGAAGGAAAAACCACAATCTATAATGCAGCATGTGAGCCCTATCTGCAACAACTTTGTCGTTTGCTCACATCGATGGGCGCAAAGATCGAAGGACAGGGTTCCAATCTTCTCATCATTCACGGTGTAAAGAAATTAGGCGGAGCTAAACATCGCATTCTTCCCGATATGATTGAGATTGGTTCATTCATCGGTCTTGCCGCAATGACTCAATCAACCATTCGGATTAAAGATTGCCATATTCCGGAACTTGGGATCATTCCCCGCATTTTTGAACGTCTTGGTATTGTAATCAATATCGA
>JBATMM010000073.1:0-21940 GCA_049289835.1 Saprospiraceae bacterium
ACAACGGAAAGTATAAAATGTCATTTTGTATTATGTCCAATGCACTTATTGGTTGGAACGTCAATTCCATTCAGTTGAATCCTCCTCCCGGGATTACATTTACGCCTTCCGTTTTTGCAGTCAATAAACTTCAGCCCGGACAAATGCAATGCGGATTCATGACACTCATCACCGGTGCAGTGGATGGCCAGACGATTTGTTATTCTGTAACAGCGCACAATAGCAATATTCTTATCAATCCTGAAATCAATCCAACTACATGCTGCACAGACACAATGATGCTCGGATGTGTCACCATGCCGGAATGTATATGTAGTCACCTTTCTGCAAGTGCTACGTCTGTGGAGTCCAATGGGGACACATGTTGCTGGAAGGTTAATTTGAGTAATAGTTACTCCAACTCATTTTTCACAGGAGTACAATTAAACATTATTACTCCTGGTGTTGTGTTTGGTGCCATTGTTAATCCGTTTAGTTCAGGTTGGTCATCAGTATCGAACTCAACCCAAGTTTTATTTACACCTAAACCTCCCGGCTCATTTATAGGGGCAACATCAATGCTTCCTACATTCTGTCTATCCGGTATCAATTTACCGACTCAGGTGCCTCAGGTCATTGTTCTCACCTGGCTTGGACCTAACGGAAAAACAATATGTAAGGACACTCTGCTATTGGATTGTGAGCCGATTGTGTATACCCCTTGTGCAGCACTGGTCAATTGGAATGTTGAATGTGATCCACAATCACCAGGATATTATAATTTTTCTTTTCAGGTGACCAATAATACAGCAGTAGGATCTAATCCTGGGTTTACGGCTAACCAAATTGAGCTGAGTGCACTCAATCCACCTGGGAGCATTTTACCATCGACAACTTTCAATATTCCACCACTATTACCCGGTCAGACTTCAGCTGTTCAGACAGGATACATATCAGGTTTGTCTGCTAATCAATCCATTTGTTTTACGATCACACTGCATGAAACTTCAGCAGGTAGTGAGCTTAATTGTTGCACAAATTCGGAGACATATTGCTTCACCATGCCTGAATGCAGTGATTCATGTTGCACGGATTCTCTTGAATTCGCTGCATTAATTAATCAGGGCTTTACGGTTGTCAATCATGGTTGCACTGTCATTGTTACAGCACCTCAATTTGATTCCTGTTATTGGTTTGGCACTCCACCATATGTTGTTGGTGGATATCCTGTTTCTGAGGTTATTACGGACCCAAGCGGTTCATGGACGTTTTCATTTAGCAATAGTGGGACTTATCAGATTTGTGTTACAGTTTTTGATGGTTGCCAGGGCCAACAGATGTGTACAAGTGTGACCGTGAATTGTGGTGATGGATGTCACTGCGGAACATTTAGTGATATGGCTATTCGGTTTGAACGAGGACCAGGTCAGCCATTGACGTGCGGAGGTCCTCCTGTATTGTTAGATTGTCCTCCTCCTGGATATTCATACTCATTGACAGGAAAGTTTGTTTGCCAGGGATCTCATTGTCCGGAAAATGCACCTTTTGATTGGGACCTTAAGGGACCGAATGGTGGGACTGTTGCATCAGGAATTGATATTGCAAATCCATATTTCGGAATATCCTTTTCCAATTTATATTTCCTTCAGGGAGGAATTTACACATTGACGATGATTGGTCATTGCGGCACGCAAGCTTGTCCATGCATCATCAAATTCATAGTGGATACGCCGTGTTCGAATGTTTGCCCATGTACATTCCAGGATGTGGTTAATTTCGAGGCCGCAGCTAATAAAGGATTTTCAACTGTCCTATCCTCTGCATCCTGTCAGGTCTGTTTTACGCCGATTGGATTGAGTGATTGCGAAACTGTAGAGTGGTACTTATATCATTCTTCGTCTTTAGGTTTCAGTAAAGGAAATAATACATTTTGTTACACCTTTCCTGGCTCCGGCACATATAAGATAGTTATGGTTAGTAACCGGTATCAGGATGATGGTACCTGGTGTGATTCTTACCCCATAATTCAAAATGTAACCATCATATGCAATAATCCTACAGATTGTGTTAATTCTATTTTCAATAATCCTACATTTAGTGAAGGAGCTATAGCTGGTAACTTCAATTCCGGAGGGCATTCGAATGGCTGGAAGGCCAGTTCGGGAAATCCAAAAGTGAATGAAGGAAAATTTGAAAGTCTGGATGGCTGGACCATACAACTTTCAGGTAATCTCGACACTGCTGATATTTTAACTCAAATAGAGCCGGTATGTCTTGCTAAAATTGCAGGTATGATCACAGTGCGAATTGCTGTTAATGATTCAGCACCCGGAGGAATATTTTTTGCAAAAGCAGGAAAAGAAAAGAAAGAAGATAAAATGAAGCTTGCCTTCTCCCGATCTGCAGTGAAATTGAATCATTGCGATGGTCCCGATTGTTATCCACTGGCTTCAATTCCATTCGCATTACTTGATACAGCCACCTGGCTTGACGTGCAAATACCGTATGACCTCAGTGATTGGGATGTTCTTGACTCCTGTGGTGATTTCCCCGGGGTATTGGTGCGGCCTTATATCTATGTGACAAATGCACTGAGTAATGATCAGGGTGGTGCTGAGACGTTCACGTACGTTCAATTGGACAATTTCTGTATCAATGGAACGCTGGTGGCCGTGCATGATCCTCCACAAAAACAAATAATTCAAATTTATCCAAATCCAACTACAGGAGAATTGATTTTAAGATTTACAAGTGTACATCCTAAATCCGGTGTGATTGAAGTCTTTGATCTATATGGAAGATTGATGCTCACAGAAAAGTTATTGCCTGATAAAGAGTCTCATACACTTTCAATAGCATCATTGCCAAGTGCTGTTTATTTTGTAAAAGTGTTTGATAAGGGAATGCCGGTTTGGATAGAAAAAATTATTAAACAATAAACTGCAAAGAAACTGACACGACCTTTTATGTCCTATTGATTCTGCAGATGATTTTTATGAGCTTATCAATAAAAATCATCTGCGGAAACTTAGGTTGGCCAATTAAATAAGCTTTGCCTCGCTGATTTTTTTATTTTGAGTTACAGCTTTTAGTTATTCTATCAATTTTTTATCATTTTAATTTACTCGATTTATATGCTTTAAAAACGCACAATTGGGTATTTAAAAAATCTAAACAACATGAAAAACTCATTTTTAAAATTTGCCTTGCGCTTTTTGACACTCAGTCTCTTGGTGATTATACCAATTGCAAAAAATTTCGCTCAGTTGCAACGATATTATGGCAACAGCATTAATAATACTTTTTCGAAAGTCATCAAGGATGGACCTAATTATTATGTTCTGGGTCAAGATGGATTAGTTGGGTCAGTGACCCGTCTCGACGCCAACGGTCAGCATCAATGGACATTAGTACCGAGCATTTCTTGTATCTGGAATGATGGAGTCCTCGCTCCGAACGGCGACTTGTTGGTGGTTGGGTCGACGTTACCGCTCGATGCAAATACCAAAAGTTTAATTGGCCGTGTAACCCCGGCTGGTGGGGGAAACTTCGCATGGCTTCGATCATATGACACAGCAGGAAGGGATTTTTATTACCGTATTGTCAAAAATTCGGTGCCTAACCCGGCCTTCCCGTATTACATACTTGGTTCTCAAAATCAACCCGGTAGTACGCCTTCTACAGACGATGTTGTTTTATTGAATATGGATGTTAATGGCACATTCAACTGGAAAGTAATATTTGACAGCGGAGGGGATGACGAATTTTCCCGTGATCTGGAAATCGTCTCAGGTGGATTGCTGATGGCAGGAAATAGCTCGTCCGGATTAATTTATATGTCTGATTATGCCGGAAATATTTTAGCCGGAGTGCAACTTGTTAATCAAATGGTTTTTAGGGATGTGTCAGCATCATCATCAGGCGAAATTTATGCTGCGGGTACAACCAATGCCGGTGCTGCCCATATCATGAAATTCGACCAGAATTTATTATTGATTTGGGATGTCATCATCCCACAATTAACTTCAGCCACTCAGGTTTGGGAAGGTCAGCCAGGTGATATATATGTGACCGGAAGAGAAACTATTGGAGGTATTAGCAGAGGAGTAGTTGTGATGATGACTGATAACGGGACATCTGTTTCTGTAAATTGGTTAAAATATCTCAATACAGGTACTTCTTTCACAGATGGATCATCATGGCTGATGCCAACCGGCGAGATTGCATTTACTGATGGAAGAATCATTTCTGGTGGGTTCGGGCTAAACGATGCTTTTTTTTCTTTGAGCGACCTTATTTTTACGACCTGTGGCGTGGCAGAGAATGTAGTCGATCTGACTGTTTTCAATCCGACACCGGATAGCCCGTCACCTCCGGCTTCGCTATTTCAGGAAATACCAATAGGTTCTGATTTACTTATATACCAGGAACTTGATTGGCAACAACAGGAGGTTTGCAGCAACGATCCTTGTATGGCTGACTTCTTCATTTCATCTCTTGATAACTGTGGTCATGTTCAAGTGACCAACACCAGTACAGGTGTTCTGCCACTAACTTATCAATGGTGTGACGGCTCTACCTCAGCTGATCTTGATGTTCACTTGCCCTGCGGCTTAAATACATTTTGCCTCACGATTACAGATGCGACAGGATGTACATCCAGTAGTACGCAATCGATCAATGTGATAGATCATATTCCGCCAATAGCCAGATGTGCACTTCCTGTTGGAGTTATACTTGATGCGAATTGCACTTACACAATTACTCCAGCTCAAATAGATGGAGGCTCTACGGACAACTGTCAGATTCAGTCATTAAGTGTTAGTCCTACTGTCCTTATGGGATGTGGCGTTTTCCCTGTTACCTTGACGGTCACAGATTGGTGTGGGAATACCAGTACCTGCATCACGCACATTCAGACCATTGAAGATATACCACCGGTCATTACATGTCCTCCAAATGTGACCGTTACATCAACCGGCTCATCTCCTTGTTCTAAGATTGTAAACGGCCTCTCCTGGCTTACTGCAACCGATAACTGCGGTACAATTTTTGTTGATTATGTGGTCACAGGTGCAACCTCAAATTTTGGCCAAAATGATGCAAGCGGTTTAACTTACAACCAAGGTGTTTCAACCATTACATACACCGCAACAGATGATTGCGGGAATACGGATACATGTTCGTTCAATGTGACGGTGAAATGTACACCAGACTCATGCTGCATAGATTCTCTTGCTTTTATCATAGCTGCACAAAATGTACAGACCCTTGGGGCTTTAGGGGATTGCGTGCTTTACTTTTGGGGAGATGGATTGACAGATTGTATGCAGATAACCTACTACTGGGGTGATCCGTCTGGGTCATCCACAGGTCCGATATCTGGTAATAACGTGGGTGTTTCACATACGTATACGGGCTCAGGGACATATTACGTTTGCTACCGGATTGATGAATTGAATGGCAGTGATACTTGCTGGTCGTATACGCATTGTGATTCGGTGCTGGTGTTGTGTGAATCTGCAGGTTGCTGCCCGGAGTTCAGCTTAAAACAACTCGGCAGCATTATACCATGTCCTGGCGACAATAATTGTTTGGGTGACACTACCGGTGGAGCTAAAACAATCGTCGCTTGCAAAAACAGTGTACAGACTTATTATGTCATTCCCAATTTGCCCGGATTTACTTACAACTGGTCAGTTGTGGGCGGCATACTTACTTCTTTGCAAGGCTACAACCCGGGTGTAATTTCATGGGGAAATGGAAGCCAGGGTTTCATCCAGGTTATCATCGCTGACACGATTGGCAATTGCAGGGATACTATCACTCAAAAAGTTTGTTTGGCTGATGCGCCGATAGCTGCGTTTACTATTACACCGAGCACGACAGTTTGTACGAATCAACCAGTAGTTTTTACAAACACTTCTGTTGGTGCTAATACGTATAGTTGGAATTTTGGTGACGGTACCGGCTTCACATCAGCCAACCCGCCGCCACATAGTTATTCTACCGCTGGTATGTATACTGTTTTGTTGACTGTTTCCAATTATCTAAATGGCAATTCCGATTTTCTGTGTGGTTGTCAAGACACTGCCTCAGTCATCATAACAGTACTTGCAGGAACAGGCCCGACTATCACCACACCAGGCTGTAAAGAAATGTTTTGTCCAGGTGACACAGCGACTTATTGCGTAAGTCCTGGTTGTGCATCGTACAATTGGACAATAAATGGAGGAACAATAATAGCCACTCACGACTCTTGTATCACCGTGCATTGGAATACAACGACACCACTCACACTTCCGGCATTCGTTTCTGTCACCACAGGATGCGGGGGTTCATGCGGCAGTTCAGCCACTTTGAATGTACCGGTTTTGTGGAATGCTATGCCTATTAGCGGCCCGACTCCAGTTTGTGTGGGCACAACAGAAACCTATTCACTTCCCACCATGCCGGGAACATTTTACATGTGGACGGTAACCGGAGGTGGCGGATTTATTGTAGGACCCAATCAAAACACACCAACAATCACTGTGAAATGGAATGGTCCTGCTGGTCCCGCAACGATTATCTGCAACTATAACAATCCCTTTTCCGATTGTAGCGGATCCGACACATTGATGGTTGATGTGAAAAATAAATTTACCATTGGTGGTCCAACACCTGTTTGTGTGGGAACACCAAGTAGTTATACTTCTAATGGAAATGCGGATTGGACGATCACACCACCTACTGGATATTCTTTTGGTGGTGCCACGAGTAATGTATCAAGTATTTCCGTGAATTGGTCTTTATCAGGAAATTATACCATAACTGCAACACCGCCACCACTTGCGTATTGTAACCCAAATGCAGTGATGAATGTAGTGGTCAACCCTGCACCTGTTATCAATATCGTTGGCCCGCTCAAGGTTTGCCCAAATCAATTGTATAATTATACTGCAAGCAGCACTCTATCGGGCGGAACTTTTACATGGAGTATAGTTGGTCCAGGAGGAGGAACAATTTCACCTTACGGGCCAGGCAATTCAAATGCATCAGTGAATTTTACTGGTACAGGACCATGGACATTGATGGTCATGCAAACCGTAAATGGCTGCCCAGGCTCTGCCACATTACTCATATCAAAAGAACCTGTTCCAGCATTGCCTTCTGCTACCATAACTGCTTGTATAGGGAGTCATACCACGATGATACAAGTTTTACCAGGAAGCATTGGTCCTTATACATGGAGTACCTCACCGGCAGCTTCATTAATCAGTGTCCAGGGAACCGTTCCGGCAATTTATGAGATTCATGGTAACGGTACTATTACCGTATCCAATTGCAGCGGCGTAAGCAATGCAATAAATGTAGTGGCAACTACGCCACAAGTAATATCTATTACAGCAACAGGAAGTTTATGTTTAGGAAATCTACAACTACATGCACCTTCCTGTGGAGCAGGGACAAGTTATAATTGGTTTGGGCCATTATCAGCTAACACACAAACTATTAGTGTTACACAACCCGGCACATATACTGTACAGGGCACATGTCCGGGAGGCTGTATATCTGTTGATACATTCACCGTTCGTCCTGTAGCTATCCCAACTGTATCTATTTCGACTGGCGATCCATTGGGATGGTGTATCCCGGCCATACCCTCAGTAAATTTGCAGGCATTTACTTTAAGCAATGGTTGCACTTACCAATGGTTTGATGTTGCTAATAGCTCTATACAAGGGGCAACTCACCCAACGTACACCGCAACTTCCGCAGGCAGCTATTATGTAGAAGTCGTTTGTGGAAGCTGTGTGACTACATCTAATATAATAACAGTTGCTCAAATTACATGCTCTCCTACAACAGGAAATTGTGCAGGCATGCCCAATCCTTTAAGTGCAATTACAGCATCTGCATGCAACCCGAAATCATTCAGCGTAGGTGTAACGGGATGTACCGGAGGTGTGGTTAGCTGGAATTTCGGAGATGGCAGTATAGCTACTGGAATTTCTGCTACACATAACTATGCTAATCCAGGCGCATATTTGGTGACGGCAAGTATTACCTGTAATGGTTGCACTTTTGTAGTTTTTACAAATGTCAATGTTCCTGTAGTTGCAGATTTTAATAGTAGTGTATCATGCGGGACTAACGGCAGTTATACGATTACGCTCAATAATACCTCGCAAACGTTGGGTGGCTGGAACGTTTCAAGTGTCAACTGGACGACAAGTTGTGGAACGCCATTAACGGGTTCAGGAAATCAATTTATTGTAAATACTTCTCCAGGATGCAATCCAACAGTAACTATGATTATAACAGTTACCGACAGCACTGGAGTGTCTATGTGTGCCGATACCATAGCATTTCCCTTCATTTTGCCAACTGCTCCTCTGTCGATACTCGGTACAACAATGGTTTGTAAAAATGAAACCAATCAATTCAACAGTTCAATGACAGGCCCAAGTATAGTCCAATATCAATGGACAGTAAATGGCACGCCCGTTTCACAAGATGACCCATTAAGCTATGCATTTAACGGAAATCCGACTCACCCCGTCGTTGGTTTGACCGTCACCGATATTTTTGGTTGCACGTTTACAGCTTCGGTCACTATAAACGTAGTAGCGCCACGGCCTTTGACTATTGCACCGGTAAAGATTTGTCCGGATTGTTTGCCACCGGCTTCGTTAAGTGCCATTCCGATTGTTGGATTCATCAACTATCAATGGTACCATAACGGGGTGCTTATCATCGGTGCGAACAGTTCCACCTATCAGTTATGTCAATTCGATGCATCGGGTAATTATTTCGTAACAGCAGAAGATATTCAAAACAATAACTGCAGGGTAACTTCCAATACCGTTCAAGTAGTTTATAATCCAAAGCCTGTAGCAGACATACTGGGCCAAACTGTACAATGTGTATCTGGTAATGGTCCTTATACCATTCTTCCGCTTGCTAATGCAGGTGGAAATAACCCCAACTATTCCTACAATTGGACAGCTACAGGTCCCGGAACAATTACTTTTACCCCAGGCAATTTGCCGGATACTGCCAATGTCTTAGTAACAGCAATTGGTACTTATCAATTTATCTTAACGGTAACCGATACTACCACAGGCTGTATGGCAAAGGATACCTTCTGTGTGTATCTATCTCCAAACCCAATCGTAACCATCAGTGGGCCTGTGGGTGTTTTATGCGAAGGTGCATCTTATACTTTTACTGCTTCGGCCACACCGGCAGCTAATTATGTTTACCAGTGGAGCAATGGGGTAACAGGTCCGACAATGACCACTTCCCAGCCAGGTTATTATTCTGTTTCTGCCACCAATCCTGAAAGCGGTTGTTTGGGTGCCGCTTATGCCGCATATATTAGACCCCGTCCATCTACCATCTTGTTTCCTGTGGGGTGCGATACGATTTGTGACAGTGACTCCATCATGCCACCACTCGCCCTGGGCGTGAACGGGCTCCCTCCGGGTTACACAGCTCAATGGTACTTAAATGGTACTTACTTCTTCACCGGACCAGTATTGAATCTTGCCAGTCATTTTGGCCCACTGGTTCATGGTTTGAATAACATTTCCATTATTGTAACCTATCAGGGATGCAGCGACACATCCAATGTCTACAATTTGTTTATTGAAAAATGTTGCGTCTGCAAATCCGAGCTGGTCCTATACCATGGCGGTGTTGAATATCCGGTGTTTTGTGACCCGCATGAAGGCTTCATCCCTTCACTGCCATGCCCGGCAGACAACGTGACCCTTTCAGGTTTTTTTGGATTTGCCGACCCAATCACCGGGGAGCCCTGCGAGGAAACACCAGTCATCTGGCAATTGGTCGAGCCGGACATGTCCACACATGGGGGTATTGCCACGAACTTCTCTGCGTATCTCTTCTTTAAAGATTCCGTGGAAACTCCTGGCCTCTACTGCCTTACCTTGACAACCATTTCTCCCGATGGTCAGGACACCTGTGTCTGTATAGTGAAGTGGTACAGGGAACCATGCGACTGCTGCACGACCTTAGAAGATTTCTGCGAAAGGCTTGAAAACAATGTCACGTTCACCGTGAACCAGGCCCTGTGCAAGGCTACCGTCAAAATCGGCAGCCTTCCGGATTGCGATCACGTAACAGGAATTAATTGGGGTGATGGATCATTCAATTCAGGCCCATTCAACACAGGTGATATGCCGATGCATTCGTATTCCGGAAGTGGCACATATATCATTTCGTACGCGGCATTAGAGTTTGATGCCAACGGGTTCATTTGTTTTGAGAAAACGATCTCAGATACGATTACGTTGAATTGCGCAGGTTGCCATTGCGGTACATTCTCTGATATGTTTATCAGTTGGGGGCAAGGAGCACAAAGCCATGCGATGTCATGTGGAGATGGACCTATATTTATAGGTTGTCCACTGCCTGGAATGAGTTACACGTTCACTGGCTTGTTTCAATGCAGTGGAAATGCCTGCGCTGATGAATTATTACCGATAACCTGGACGCTCTCCGGTGGGCCCAGTGGTACATATACAGGTGTGACAACGGCAAGTCCAAATTTCGGAATAACGTTATTGCCGACCTACTTTTTTAATTCAGGAGGTGCTTACACTTTAACGCTTAGCGGGCCATGTGGCAATCAAATTTGTTCTTGTGTCATTAAGTTTAATAATGACTGCCCTCAACTTTGTCCTTGCACACCGCAAGCTGTTCAGGCATTGACTTCAGCAGTGAATCAGGGCTTTGCACAAGCACTCTCCTCTCTTTCATGTAAAGCTTGTTTCACACCAATCGCAGTGAGTGATTGCGAAACTGTCGAGTGGTATCTGACAAACACCGGAGGATCTCCGATCGGTACGAGTATAGGGCACAATACATTTTGTTACAACTTTCCTGGTTCGGGCACTTATACAGTAATCATGGTAGTGACAAGAAAAAAAGCAGATGGCAGCAATTGTGTAACCATTACGAAATCACAAACAGTTAAAGTCAACTGTCTGAATATTCCTCTTTGTATTAATTCTGTCATTGACAACCCTACATTTAGCGAAGGTTCTATAGCCGGTGGATTGAATTCAGGAGGTCATACGAATAGTTGGAAAGCAAATTCAGGAAATCCTAAATTAAATGAAGGCCAAATTGAAAGTCTTGATGGTTGGACTATACTACTGTCAGGCAATCTCGACACGGCTGATGTTTTGACCAGTATAGAATCAATTTGCCTTGATAAAGGTGCAGGCACATTACGAACCCGTGTAAGATCAACAAAATCAAATGTTAGCGATAGAATATTTCCTACTACATTAAAATTTTATCTTGGATCAACAGAAACATTTGTTTTTAAACAAAATGACTGCGAGGGAATCGATTGCTATGAAATAGGATCAATAGTATTACCTGCTTTAGATTCAGGAGAATGGCTTGAACTGGAAATACCTTATAATCTGAGTAATTGGGATGCATTTGATGCCTGTGGAGGCTTATTGGTACGGCCCTATATTTTTGTTACAAATGCACTTAGCAATACTCAAGGGGGAGTCGATACCTACTCATATGCTGAGTTAGACAACTTCTGCCTTGATGGCACCTTGGTGGCTGTTGAAGAACCTGTACAAAAGCAGGGCATCCGCATCTATCCTAACCCCTCTAAAGGAGAATTGATATTACAAGTAAACGGATCAATACCTAAAGACGGAATAGTGCAAATCATTGACCTCTATGGAAGGTTAATGCTCACAGAAAAGTTATTGCCTGAAAAAGAGTCTCATACACTTTCAATAGCATCATTTCCAAGTGGTGTTTATTTTGTAAAAGTATTTGACAAAGGAATGCCGGTTTCGATACAAAAAGTGATTAAAGAATAAAAGCTAAAATGCTGCTGCAGGAACAAACTTCTGCAGCAGCATTTTACTTTTTTTGTGCTATAGTATCGCCGTTGTTGGAGTTTTCTCCAACAACCTAACGAAGGTTAGGATTCATCATTAAGTAAATCCGGCCTTCTATCTTTCGTCCTGTCCAGAGATTGCTGATATCGCCAATCATCAATCTTTGCTTCATGACCACTCATCAGGATATCAGGCACCTTCATGCCTTCCCAATCTGCAGGCCGGGTATACACCGGAGGAGCAAGCAAATCATCCTGAAATGAATCCAGAAGCGCCGATGTTCCATCATTTAATACACCTGGAATAAGTCTTCCTATGGTATCCACCAGTACAGCCGCAGCAAGTTCTCCCCCACTAAGGACATAATCACCAATGGAGATTTCTTTGGTCACAAATTTTTGCCGGATGCGTTCGTCAATCCCTTTGTAATGGCCGCAGATCAAAAGCAATTTTGATTTCAATGAAAGTTGATTTGCAATTCCCTGATTCAGTGTAACACCATCAGGTGTCAGGTAAATAATTTCGTCATATACATTTTCAGTTTGCAAATGACGTATCGCTTCTGCCAAAGGTTGTGCCATCAATACCATACCAGCCCCGCCACCGAATGCATAATCATCAATCTGACGGTGCTGTCCTATTCCAAATTCACGCAGATCAATGACCCTGATCTTCAGCAGTTGTTTCTCTGCAGCTCTGTGCAGGATGGAATGCGAAAAGGGCCCCTCAAGGAGACCCGGGACAACTGCAATGATGTCAATCTCTAACATCATATCGGAATTAAACAATGATTAGTTGATACCCAACAATTCGATCTCGAATATCAATGTCGAAAATGGCTGGATCTTTGGTCCTGCAGCTCTCTCGCCATATGCCAGGTTATACGGAATGTACACTTTCCATTTAGACCCTACAGGCATTTGCTGGAGTATCTCAGTCCATCCCGCAATGACATGATCCAATGGAAATGAAATCGGCTGACCTCTGTCCACAGAACTATCGAATATAGTACCATCGATCAACGTGCCGTGATAGTGCACCAGCACCTCGTCAGTTGCTTTAGGCTTGGCACCATCACCAGCCTTCATCACTTCGTATTGCAGGCCTGATGGAAGAGTGGTGACGCCGGCACGGGCCTTGTTCTGAGCCAGGAATTGCTCACCGGCTACTTTATTTGATTCATATTGTTTCATCTTCATCTGTGTTGAACCCTTCTGAACAAACGCCTGACAAGCTTCAGGTAACATCATTCCGGGTTCATTTTTATAAGCCGATACAAGCGCAGCAGTAAAAATGTCCATAGGCAGATTGGTATATCCCTCCTGTTGAAGACTTTTGCCAACCATGATTCCAAGGCTATAGGCCAGACTGTCATCATGCGTTTTCAATTGTTGTGCAGTAGCATTGTATGCATATATGCTCATGAAGCATACGAAAGAAAAAAGTGTTTTCATTTTTTATTCATTTCAGCGTAAAACATGTAGTAATAGGGAATCGTCTCGATGCCCTTATAAAAGTTGAACAGTCCAAAATGTTCATTAGGAGAATGGATATCATCTGAATCCAATCCAAAACCTAATAAAACAGTTTTGATACCTAGTATTGATTCGAATAGCGCAACGATCGGAATGCTTCCTCCTGATCGCTGAGGTAATGGTTCTTTGCCAAAGCTTTTTTTCATGGCTTCAGAAGCGGCTTTGTATTCAATCGTGTCAGTCGGAGTTACTGCAGGCTGCCCTCCATGTAATGCTGTGACCTTGACCTGCACATAAGGAGGTGCAACGCTCTTAAAGTAATTCGAAAACAACTCAGTGATCTTGTCTGAATCCTGATGCGGTACCAGACGCATGCTGATTTTTGCATAAGCCTTTGATGGCAGAACTGTTTTAGCACCTTCTCCTGTATAACCTCCCCAGATACCATTCACATCAAGTGTAGGTCGTATTGATGTTCGCTCCAGTGTGGTATAGCTTTTTTCGCCCAGCAATGCATTGACATTCAGAGCGCGCTTATAATCCTCTTCATTAAAAGGAGCCATGTTCATCATTTTTCGCTCAGCATCCGGCACTATATCCACATCATCATAAAAACCAGGAATAGTGATATGCCTGTTTTCATCATGCATCGATGCAATCATGGTGCAAAGGACATTGCAGGGATTTGCAACAGCACCACCATACACACCGGAATGAAGATCTTTATTCGGTCCGGTCACCTCAACTTCTACATAACTCAATCCACGCAGACCAGTTGTGATAGACGGTACATCATTGGCGATAATACTTGTATCAGACACCAATACGACATCAGCGCTGAGTTTCTTTTTATTCGCCTCAAGAAAATCACCCAGATTGACAGAACCAACTTCTTCTTCACCTTCAAAAATAACTTTCACGTTGCACGTCAGCTGATCCTCAGCTATCATAGCTTCCAGCGCTTTCACATGCATGTATACCTGACCCTTGTCATCACATGACCCTCTGGCCCATATTTTCTCATCCTTAATCACTGGCTCGAATGGTGGTGAATTCCACAAATTCAACGGATCCACTGGCTGCACATCGTAATGTCCGTACACAAGAATCGTAGGCACCTTATCGGATACTTTTTTTTCTGCAAATACGACCGGGTGACCTTTCGTGGGAATAATCTCGACAGCTTCCATGCCTATACGCTTCAATTCCGTACTAAGCCAATTAGCAGCCTTCAGGACGTCTCCCTGGTACTTCGTATCAGCACTTATAGAGGGTATCCTGAGAAATTCAATCAGTTCGTCCAGAAATCGTTTCTGGTTGGTTTTAATATATTTTTGTACGGTTTCCATCGCTTGGCCGGATTAAGTCTGTGTATACGCTGTAATCTGTCGGATTATTGTCTGTATATCGGGGACGCAAGGTACACATTCATCCTAAATTGTCTTTTTTTCCCTTTTTAATGCTGGTTTTTCAGTTAGATTGGATATCTGAGTTATTAACTTCCACGCCGGGGTATTAACAAAGCCTTATTTTTGATGTTTCTGGTAGAATCGATTTTATGAATGTTGGACTAATCCTCCGTTTACTCTTATTGTCAATACTGATGCTAACCTTTCTCAACACGGATTTGGCCCAGCGCGTAATTGTTAATGGCAACGGTGAACGCCTCATCATGTATCCGGATGGATCCTGGCGATTAGCTGATGCAGGGGATTCAGTATTGTTACGTCAAAACCTTCAGAAATCTGAGACTTTAGCTTATCCGACTGACAAAGTGGAAGAGAACACAAAAAGAAATTCTGCTGAGGAAGATGAGTATATCCTTCGGCAGTGGAATGAATTATATTTCAAAATAAAAGACGAGGAGAAAAAAGCCCAGGCCCAGTTCAGAGCAGCTACTAATGCACAATTTAAAGCCGGTGAATTGCTTCAGAATGCCGAAGCCGATAAAAAAATGATTGAATCCGACAGACTCGCTGTCCTGCATGAGAATTATGAAAAATCTATTGAAAATCTTCGTAACGCGAAACTCAGGCAAAAAGCAATTCTAAAATTGGAAGACCAATCAAAAAAAGTTGCTGCTCAATCACCCAGGATGATTAAAAAGAAATTCCCACAGTTAAATGCTCTGTTTGAGAATTATCTTATTACGTATGATCCAATTCACAATATGCAGGATCTCTCGAAAAAAGGTACATCAATTAAGGAATCACCTGCCGTAACTTCTTCCACTAAAACTTCATCAGTGACATCCAGGTCTGAATCCTCCGGCAAAACAGGTGATCGTGATATATCTTCAAAAAAAACGAAGGAAATCAACTCAAAGAAAAAGGATAAGACTTCAACTTCAAAGGGAAGCGAACGACTTTCATCGGCAAGAACACCCAGCATGCGTCTGCCTCCTGAACAAATACCGCACACTTATAAAACAGAATCAGTCCCATGTCATTTGGAGATTGATACCATCGATGCAGTAACAGGTACACATCGAAAAGGACTTGAGCCTGCACTTATTTTTACAGATACTGACCCCGATCTGAGGCCTTATTTCAAAAGCAAAGAGCTAATTAGATGTTATGGCAGGCTGTCAAAAATAGGAGCATACATTTATTTCACCATTGACTTTCAAATCGCAAGTTCTCATTCACAGGGTAATTTCGGTTCATTGGAATCAGGGAGTTTGCTACGTCTGCGTCTCCTCAATGGAAAATATGTTTCACTTTATAATTTGAAATCTGATCGGGGCAGGATAGATCCGTATAGTGGCAACACTATTTTTTCAGGACAATATGCTTTGGGAAAAGAAGAGATTAAATTGTTGTCATCCTCATCACTGGATAAAATCAGATTACTTTGGGGTACCGGTTATGAAGACTATGATGTTTATAAAATTGATTTCTTCATAGATCAGCTCAAATGTCTGATGGAGAAATGATCGTGTAACCAAATTGATACAATGCTCGGATTAAAATTGCCTACAGATCCCAGGTGGGTCAATCTTACTGAAATCACACTTGAAGACATACTGACTGACCATGCTTATTGCGAGCAAAAGGCAGCTACATCCTGTATCTCACTTATTCAGACATATCCTGAGAAAATAGAAATGGTCGAGGCGCTTGCACCTATTGTCACAGAGGAATGGGGCCATTTCCGTCTGGTGCTTGCAGAATTGAAAAAACGTGGTCTTAAGCTGGGAAGACAGCGCAAAGACGAATATGTCAATCTGCTAAAGCAATTTGAAGCGAAAGGAGGTTCCAGGGAAGATCATCTTGTTGAAAAATTGCTTGTCTTTGCACTTATCGAGGCCAGAAGTTGTGAACGATTCCGGCTTCTATCGCTTCACCTTTCAGATGATAAACTGAAAGAATTCTATCATGGTTTTATGATTTCCGAAGCAGGCCATTACAGGCTTTTTATTGATCTCGCCAACAGATATGGAGACTCATCAAAAGTAAAAATACGCTGGCAGGAATACCTCGACTATGAATCCGGCATTATGCAATCACTGGCATTGCGCGGAGACCGAATGCATTAAAGGTGATTCCTCCATTATCTCCACGCACTATTTACCGCTTACTGAATACTGATTACTGTTTTTCAGGGAACTTGTCAATACGAGTCAACTGTATCTGCGTTCCGCTGTCACCATATGAAGCCGTTCCAATAAATACAATCATATCATCATTGAATATGACTTTCCACTCAGTGGTTTTGAAATCTTTAGTATCCGGTTGCAGAAGCAATGTAGTGGCGTCATGGTTATAAGTCCACTTACCAGTGTGGGTTTGTTTGTCATATACACCGGACTTAAAGGTGCCGTCAGAATCAAGTTTTATCCAATGTCCGGTGAAAGGTTGTTCTTTAGGATCTTTACCGGGCACGAGAGCAGCTCTGTATTGAAGCATTTTAACCGTGAGAAAGGTATAATCATGGCCGCCTTCACTTTTATCAGCAGGAGTAGATGGCTTTGTCTGTTCAGTTTCAGGAATAGTGGCAGCTTTATCAGTAGTTGGTTTTTGACTGCATCCGGCAAAAGCTAAGGCCAGGATAAAAAAGCAAAACAGTTGTATTGATCTCATTACTATTAATTTTATGACGCAAATGTATACATCTGTGAGAAATATGTTATATATCCTTTAAAATCACTTTTATAAATTTCAGGTTGAAAACGTCCATCCAACATTCATCATTGTTCCAATCCATCAGAAAAAAGCTGGAAGATCTTGGTATCAAACCATCATCCGGACTATTGGTTGGCGTCAGCGGAGGAGTGGATAGCATGGTTTTACTGACCGTTTTGAAAGAACTGGAATATAATCCGGTTGCAGCACATGTTAACTTTCAACTTCGGGATATGGAATCAGATGAAGATGCTTCACTTGTACATACATGGTGCTCAGAGCACAATGTTTCTTACCTGGAATATATAGCTGATACTAAACAATATGCAATTGTCCACCAATTAAATACACAATCAGCTGCCCGGGAGATCAGGTATAATTGGTGGAAACGACTTGTAGAGAAAGAAGAATTTGACTGGGTTGCAACTGCTCACCATCAGGATGACAGCATCGAAACATTTTTTTTGAATCTTCTGAGAGGAACAGGTATCAAAGGGCTGAGGGGGATACCTGCACAGCGTGATTATTTTATCCGGCCAATGATAGACATTTCAAGAAAAGAAATCGAATCATTTGCTTTTACCTACAATATTCCATATAGGATTGACAGATCTAATGATTCAGATGATTATCAGCGAAACCGTATCCGTCATCATTTAATTCCCCTGCTTCGTGAACTCAATCCTGATCTCAATACTGTGATGAAGAGTGTAAAGAAAAGAATTGAACTCGAATGGGAAGCATGGGATCATGCATATCATTACTGGCAAAGAAATAATCTTCTACCGGATGTACAAGGTTTCAAAATTAAGGCTGAACCGGCAGAGTATGCTTTTTTATTAAGATGGCTTGAAGAAAAAAATATTCCATGGCCTCTCGCATACGATTTTATCACATCAGCTCATGCAGACAGTGGCAAAGTGCTTGATTATGATCTCATGCGGTTATCAAGAACTACTGATGGCTTTTATTTTGAAACATTGGAAATCTTTCATCCTGTTATTATTGAGTCAGCCGGAATTTATCCCATTGGACAGCAGATTTTATCTATTGAAGTAATGTCTCCCGATGCGTTTTCTATCGATATGGATCCTGCTGTTGAATTCGCAGATTTGCAAAATGTTTCATGGCCGCTTGAATTAAGCTGCGTATTGCCAGGAGACCATTTTCAACCCATTGGTATGAATGGAAAAAGCAAGAAAATTCAGGACTATCTGGTAGATCTGAAGTTAGAACAACATGAAAAAAAGAAAATAAGAGTGCTTCGGTCAAAAGAACAAATCATCTGGCTTGTTGGAAAGCGACTGGACGAAAGAGTTAAAGTAAATATGGGAGCGAAAGAGATATACAGGTTGAGTTTTAAGTAAGCACTTGTTGATTTATAAGAAAATAAACACACCCACGAAAGCAAGAACTGTAGAGATAATGCCAAACATAAAAATACTGTAGCAATATCTCAGATAAGAATATTTTAGTCCAAGCGTCTTGCCCAGAAAAAAAAGATCACGCATTATCGTGGCATTCATTATTTCTTCATCAGCTATAGTTGCATCCATGCCGGTAGCATAATCATCAAAACTCATCCTCCAATAGTTACCAAAGAAGAACAAATTTGATTTTTTGCTCAGGATACTTTCCATGCTGCTGACACCTTTCATATGGATTGGTCGTGTCGCCAATATCGCAAACACCATAGAGGTAAGGGTGACGATCAGAAGCATTACCGTCGGTATCAGAAGATATTTGTTATCTGGAATTTGTTTTCCTAATAGTGGTAATGCAAAACCTATGATCAGGCCGTTGATTGAGACCATGTTATTGGCTTTATTATCCGCCATTGAACTCAATGAGATGTGGTTACGAAGAGCTGTTTTAAATTGATTCTGTGCAGATTTGCTATTTGAAATCGTTTTAAGCTTGTCCTCTTTTTTGGGCTTTGATGCCTTGTCTTTTTCTTCCGGTTTCACATCGATTTGTGTTAATTCATTGACGAGAAGTCTTCTGTTTTCTGCTTTCTTTTCAGCATATCTTTCCCTTCCGGCATCGGAGTAATATTCATGCTCATCAAGAAACCTCAGGTTTGTTTTCGCCCAGTCCTTTTTGGACAGGACAGTATTTTGAAGTGTGTTGAGTTCTTTTCTTAAGCTATTTGTATAGATCTGAAAGTGTGATTTGCCGAGTGAGCTGGTGTCTGCATCCTTCATCAATGACTCAAGCTTGTTTTGTGGTTTTACATCTATCTTGGTCACTTCAATGTATTGAACAATGGCATCAATCTTATCCTGAGGATAACGGTGAGCAGAAAGAAAATCCTTCGCTATTTTGATACTTCGTTCCTCATGTCCTGAGTAAGCTTCAGAAAAGCCGACATCGTGAAAAAGGGCTGCAAGGTTGAGCATTTCGAGGTCTCCATTGGTCACACCGGCTTGTCTGGCCAGAACTAAGACTTCATCCCTCACCTGGGTAGTATGAACCCAATTGTGATAGGTATAAATATCTGAAGGTATTTTCTGCTCGAAGATGTGACGAACGTGATCTTCTGCAGAAGTGATGATGTCAGTTTGCTCCACAGGGGCCATGATGCCAAAATTATACCGTTTTTGTTATGATTCGCCTTTCCGGGCCTATTTACTTGATCAATGCAGCATTAAAAGTTAATTCAGGCAGATCTATACAAATTCAAGAGCGCGCAAATGACAAAAGACAAAACGGAAAGGCCAAGACCATACATAAAAACATTATGGCATTTTCTGAGATAAGAATATTTTTTTCCCAGCAATTTACCCAGGAAATAGAGATCATGTATAATTTGAGCTTCCATCATTTCATCACTCTGGAGCGTGGTTTTTAATCCATTTTTATATTCTTCAAATGCCATCTTATAAAAATTACCGAAATAAAATAAGCTAGTTCTGTCCTGATTTATACTGTCAATATTCGATAATCCTGTCATTTTCATTGGCCGGGTTACTTGTGTTGCCAAAACCAGGGAAATCATGCAAACTGCCAACAGCAAAATGGTAGGAAATATAAAAATACCGAGCCCTCCATTACGCTGTCCCAGAAATGTCACAACACCAGCAATAATTGCCGCATTCAGTGTAAGCAATAAACTCGCTTTATTATCAGCCATTGAACTCAGGTCAATGTGATTTTTAAGCACTGTCAAAAGCTGAGTCTGTTTTGAAGAGTTATAGGGAATTGATGCAATCCGTTCTTTTGTTTCGGGTTCCATAGTTGTAAATTTTTATATTATGTTCGAATATTATCCTCAGTTTCAGAATAGTTCCAACTCCCTTTTCTAGTTGTTTATTTAGAGATCATAGCTTTACTAAAAGCAATTTTGGTCGAATTGGTTTTCGGATCCACTTCATACACATTTAACCAAACCTGATGATCCGGATAAAAATCAAGCTCCATAAATCCCCCGATCTTATGTCCGTAAACAAGGTTTTTTGAATTGGCTACCGCCGTTTGTTTAGATCCTGCTCCTGAGATCAGAAAATGGTCACGGTTCATCCTTATGTATTGAAGGCAATGTTCATGACCTGCAAGAAATATCATTTGCCCATCATAATCAAGATCTTTAATCAACTCATCTCTTAACGATTTGTACCTATGATTTTTAAGATCCTGCGAATGACCAATGACCGATCTGTAAAACGGATAAAGTGACCCAATCAGAGGTAGTGGTAAGTATAACCATTTAGCAATAGCTGTAAGCGGGAACAAATGATTTTTCAACGAAAAATGCCCACCATGACTTCCCTGGGTATAGAGAGGATGATGCATGGCCACAATTATTTGTTTGTCCTTATAAGCAGCTACCATCTCATGAAATGATCTGATAAACTCTTCCCGTGAATGAATCTCGCATCCTTCGTTGATGTGAGGTTCTTTCGTCCAGTCATCGATCCACCATTGCGAATCGATGATCAGCATGACAAGATGTGCATTAAGCTCTATTGGGATCGGACCGCCACAGCCGTTTTTGGGAAGAAATCTGATATTTGGCCGATTTAGGTTATCAATGAATTTTTCTTCTCTCCGTATTGCGTCCAAACCTCCGGGCCTGAATTCATTCCAGTCATGATTGCCAGGTATAAAAAGAATTTGCTCTTTATAATCATAGAGACCATTGATTTGATTCATGAGGACTGCTTTTCCCTCATGATAGTTTTCTGTATCTGATTCGGCTGCAAAACCTGCAGGATAAATGTTATCTCCCAGGAAAACCACCATTCCGGGCTGCACATCATCTGATGTGACCAGTTTTAATTGATTCATCACAGTCCTGGATTGATCATTCAACTCTCCTGCGTCACCCAGTGCATAAATGGAAAATGAAGGAGTAATGTCTGGTGGTAGCGACGTAGATTCAGCGGGAGAATTGATGATCAGTTTCCCTGTAGCACATGATGTGAGGAAAAAAAATGAAATTGTCAGCCATCTAATACAACGCATAAGTGGAATTTACCCT
>JBATMM010000074.1:0-9284 GCA_049289835.1 Saprospiraceae bacterium
TTTTTTTAGATTTTATTTTTCGATATTCGAAATTGTTTATTCATTTGATTTTCACGGGTTCGAGGTCAGAGACACTCGAACGTCAGTATTCGTTATTCGTTATTCGTTATTCGTTATTCGTTATTCGTTATTCGTTATTCGTTATTCGTTATTCGTTATTCGTTATTCGTTATTAGTTATTCGTTACTCGTTATTCGTTACTCGTTAATACATATGTGCCCCATGTGATCCGATGACAAAAATCCACCGAAGCAATACCTGTGAGAATTTCTTCTCATTATTATTTTCGCTCAATACCTCATTTGTAGTTGTATACTTTACCTGTGCTTCTATCTTCTGAAATTCAGTTGCATACCAACCAAGGGTAGCAGAACCTGATTGTTGTACAAAAGCATTTGAATAAGGAGTATTGGAGTAATCATATCGTCCAACCAGAAAAAGCCTTTTGGCTACCTGAACATTCAGCATTGAATAGTACCCCAATGCATTCACTGTGCTGCTGTCGAGTTTTGCGTGGCTATAATAAAATTCATTCTGAAAGGTGACTGATTTATAGGTATTGAATTGAACAGGTTTCCATTTGTAAGTGAGATCCAAGGCGAGAATATTTGTGATTCTGCCAGTCAGGTTTTCTCCATTGATTCCCGTAAGCCCAAATTCGAGTGTTGCATTTGGCGTGAGGTCCCAGAAATTTTTCAGGTGTGCGAGATAGAGGTAGTTATTTTTCTTACTTCTTTGGAAGCTTGGACTTTCCGCCACGTTCGTTGCTTCGATAGTCAATTCCTGAAAGAATGACTTGTTTGGCAACAGCCAACTCAGGGACAAACCATCACCTTTCAAACCTTCCTCTCCGAAAAAATTGACATAAGCATCGGGTGCATCAACGAAAGGCAACGCATGGGTATGTACCGGATTCACTCTCCCTACATCTTCTTTAAATCTTCCTGCTTTTAACTGTAGATGAGCCGGCAAAGACAGTGTGGTGAGATATCCTTCTTCTATTTCACTCGAAAACTCTCCTGTTGCAGCATCCTCACCGACGGAATAAAAGAAATTAGCCCTCGCATAAGGATCAATCACTGATTCAAAGGAAAATTCAACTTCATGTAGTACCGCATCGAAATTGTGTGCACCATAAGTTCGATAGAGCCCTCTAAAGTCACCGATTACGCTGAGATTTGGATTTGCAGAAGCGGCAACTTGTGGCTGGGGAGGTGGTTCCTGTTGCTGCATTTCATTTTGAATCTGCAATAGTAAAAGTGAATCCGTTTTTGTGCTGTCTGCCTGTGCGCAGATATTTACAGCTCCAAATAAGAGGATGCACAGAATTATATAGTTGATATACATAGCTTAAAATTTTTGTTAGACATGGAGATACCACGAGCATACTCAGCCAGTCAAAACAGGCTGATGAAAAAATTTAAGCTAAAGAAGGTGGACCACGCAGGGACTGGAAGTCCTTTGGCAGAAGGAAATAATTGGTTGAAGGGAAAAAGAAATTGAGAGAAGCGGGTTGCTGTATCTCTATCGAATATTGGGATAATGAGGGTGATGCAGAAAAATTATTGGTAAAGTCACAAAGGATACAATGATGTTCTGCTTTGTGAAAATGGAAAGTACTATTATCTGTACAATGGAAATCATCCTTATGTGCATAGTTGTGGATTTCACTCTCCACCTGGGGGAAAAGGAAAACGATTAAGCACAAATAGGCTAATATGCTTTTCAATGAATGCACCTGTCGAAGATAAGTGACTGAGCCATACCAGAAACCAAAATCTTGATTGTTAACACTTGCTTATCAAATCAAAGTTCAGGGAAAAATGAGTTTTACGAAACTGATTTCGTCGAAATCCTTTTCAGAGCTCTTATCGTGCCACCACTAGTCGTGCCACGAGGTCATAACCGACTGATAGACAGTTCCCCCGGCAAGGTTTTGAGATCCACTTTTTGACACTGATTTTATAGGACTATCCTTATCAGACTACTGCTAGTTGTTCCTTTTCAGGATATACAAACAGCAATGCACTGAATATGATCAGGTTTTTAATAATGTATTGTCCTACCAAGGTCAGCGAATAAACTCTTTCATTGAATGACATCGCCGGAAGAAGAAATAATGGTGTAAAAGTGAAAAGTATATGCAGTAAAGCCAGATACATCACAACTTTAATGCGCAGATTGAACAAAAGAAAAATACCAATCGTCACCTCCCATAAAGCAAGTATAAAATAGGTGATATTTGTAGACACCAGTCCAAAGGTCAGCATCGTCAATGTTTTTTTGGCCAATGCTTCAGCAGGACTTATCCCCGGAAAAAATTTAAGCATTCCAAACCACAAATAGACTATGCCCAGACTGATGATGAGCATTCTTTTACGGTTTGTGATGAGGAGATTGATCATTTTGTATGATTAAAATCGGGAAAAGTCTGCGTAGAGATGTCTGGAAAAGGAGTTACAATATTGATGGTCAAATATGATACTATTTGTCCGGAAGGAAACTAAATATCTCCTTATAATATGCTTAGAATATATCAATGAGACTCATGAAAAGAAATCAATTGCAACCCAAATCAATCTGCGACTGATGATCATTATTGGGGAAACAATTTCCTGACATTACTGAAGAAGGAGCATACCTTTCAAGATCAGGATCGAACAATCCATTGTCCAGGAATTCAACAAGATTATCAACTTCTTCCGCTGACAAATGCAATGGCTGGAAGTAAGGTGAAAGTTCGGTCGGTGAGATTTCTTTGTTTTCAGGAACACCCGCATTGAAATATTCAACTACGTCCCTGATCGAAGTCTTGCTGGCCCCATGAAAGTAAAAACCAAAGTTTTTAAGATTATAAAGTTGAGGTACTTTAAATTTATGAATGTCATCCCTAACCCCTGTAAATCCTCCACGACCAAGATTGCGTTTATCTGTACGGTCAGTTCTGAAGACCTTATTTCCGGTTTCACTTTCATTTTTTACCCCGACAGAAAAGAATGTATGAGGCATGCTATTCAATGAAGGACTATTGTGGCATCTAATGCAACCGGCCTTTCCGAAAAATAATACGGCACCTTCTTTTTGTTGTTCATTCATCGCGCTCAGATCACCTTTAAGCCATTTTTGAAAAGGAGCCTGATTAGTAAGGATAGTTCTGAAATAGGCGGCTATTGCAAATGCACCTGTCATTCGAGAATATCGTTCGCTTTCCGGTATTTCAGGAAATGCATCATCAAACATTGAAGTATATCCTAATGAATCTGTCACGGCCTTATTGATGACCTGACGGTGCACTGTCAAAGCTCTTGCATTATTGGCTTCAAGTCCCTGGAGTCCCTGGAAATTTATTTCTACAAGAGTGTCCTGATGCCATACAGATTCAGTACCTGCATTGACACCATAGGAGCCAAATGTTCCTGCCCATAAGGCATTAGTGATATAGGTAGTATTTATGACTGACAAAGGACGAGCACCCTGGGCATCCACTTCGGCACCCGTATACTGTGGATTGATATTACGGCCTTCTCCATGATCTCCGAATCCAATAGCTCCGTCTGCGATGCCCTGGAAGCGCCCTGCTGTAAATCCACGAGAGGGTATATGGCATGTTGCACACGAATACGTTTGTTTTGATATTGGATAATGTGGCTGAAGACCGAGGCCTGTTTCGAAGAACAATAATTTACCCAGTTGAACTTTATTGGCAGTGATCGGATTTTTTACGTCCTGGTTTGGGAGATTAGCATAATCATTGCTCTCAGGCATGATATAGTGCTCATATGTTCCGTTGAGTGCATTCTCATTCAGCAATTTGATAAGCTGGGAATCGATGTCCAATACCGGATCATGTGTGCAGGCCACGAAATAAACGAAAGCAACAAGGAGCAAAATAAATGTAACTAACCTCTTCATAGTTGATGTTTGAAAATGTGTATGCTTCCCGTTGAAGAATACATTCAATACCGTTTGGGAGGAATTAGGGTGTTATTAGGCTTTAAGGATTTTAATGAATCGGGTCCGAAGATACAAAAAAGAAGGCATCCGAGCCTTTTCTTCATTAGATTTTCCTTAGAAATTAAAGGAGTGCATGTGAAGGCAGACCTCTGAAAGGTTAGAAGAAAAACAGGATAGAAAACGCAGCAGGAAGACTCAATAATTGTTCAGGTCGAACAAGAATGCTAATTGATATGCTTTGGAACACGAAAAGGAATTTAGATTCCTAACCAGTGTTCATACTCTTCCTTGCGGACGGTGACAACAGGAGTTGATTTCCTTGTCTTTCGTCCCCGGAATAGATTAATAATCCGATTTACGATACGCATCATGGGAATGATTTGTTATAGTAACGATCTCGAATGCACTTATGTTGATACATAGTACATATTTTTCAAAATCATTACACAACAAATATAATGGAATTATTTAATATGTAAAGAATTATTGATTTCCGCCGATATCCGGTTGGATTTGTTTCGCCTTTGCTCTGAGTTCATTGGCTTTCGGCATATCCTGCTTCAATTGATAGGCATTTGCAGCATTCCACAGTACGGGAGCTGAGCCAGGGAACATTGCCAGGGCTTGATTTGCCACAGCGAGGTTGTTGTCATAGTCACCAAGAGACCTATATACCGACATCAGGTTGACATATGCAATCACAGTATTGGGATCAATTTTGATCGCCTTTTTCAAAGTAGCGATAGCCTCATCTGATCGCTTGAAATTATTATACTCTGTAGCCAGGTTAACCAGAGCAGGCACATGGTTTGGATTTCCCTTTACTGCCCTCTCATAATATTTTAAAGCATCCTCATGCTTATTCTGATGCTCCATTTCAAGCCCCATCATATTGTTGAACCGGGGTGAATTGGGTGAAGTCTTCAATGTGGCCTGCGCCAGGGTATAATTACTCTTCCAATCCGATGCTCTTGTCCAGGTCCTTCCAATGAAAAATAAAGTCAGAGAACCTGCCAATATATAAGCCGCTGTTTTTCCTTTCTCTGTCTCATAGAGCCTGACCAGAAGCGCAGCCATGGCGACGATGATCCCTATCGAAGGAATATATAAGATCCGTTCTGCTTTAAGGAAACCTGCAGCAAATAATAGATTTGAGACAGGTAATAAGGTGAGAAAAAAGAACATGATCCCCCATGTAAAGGGCACCATCCGGCGCCGTTGCCAAAACGCAAGAGCCTTAATCAGGAGAAGAAGAAACAATGTAAGAATGACTTTTATATGTCCAAACCCAACAATCGGAACTTCATCAGTCCAGTAATCAGCAGACAATTTCATTGGCCATATATGCAGACCCAAATATTCGGCCGCTGTCCGCAGTGAGGTGGCGATTCGATTTGATGGCTTCACCCCAAGCCATTGTTCATGTGGAACCGGCGGTCCAGTGATTTTGCTATGGACTATCCAAAGGCAAATACAAATAAGAGTAACACTTCCGATGGCAGTCCAGATTCTCTTATTGCCCCACAAATATTTTTTGGTGCTGAAATAATAGGCTGTTTCCTGAACGGCCAGGATGAGGGGAATCATGAATCCATGTTCTTTGGAAGTAATAGCAGCAGCAGTTGACAGAAGCAAAGCAATCAACCATTTACTATTTCCTTTTTCGCGCCAATGGTGATAACTGATGCATGCCGTCAGAATAAAAAGTGCGGATAAGAGTTCGGCTCTTCCTACAATGCCGGATACGGCTTCTGTATGTATGGGATGAATGGCAAAGAACAGACCCGACAAAAATGCCAGATAGTTATTTTTGAAAAGAAGCTGTACAAGCTTCATCAATGAAAAGCAAACCAGAGCATGCAGAAGAATATTGAGAATATGAAAAGGAATCGGATTTCCCTTCGTCATTGCATATTGAAGCGCATATGAAGTCAGAGTCAGCGGCCGATAAAGACTCGTGTCATTAGCATCAATCTTTCCTGCCCAGTAATGCGATGACCAGATCTGCGGCAGATTACTCAGCGACCTGATCATCGTGTTGTCCTCCACGATCAGATTGTCATCAAGTGTGAATTGTCCTGTAAATGATGGAATGTACACCAGGATAGCCAGAAGAGGTATGGCCCACCAGGTGTGGTTCGTCCAGGAAGGGAAGGACCTTGTTAATGTCTTCTTTTTAGCCATAATTTAGTTCGGCCTGAAATTAAGAAGAAGGAAGTACAACTTGTATGTGCTATAACCAATACGTATAGCAATGGCTTGAAATCAAATACACCAAACTTAATTAATGGACGACAAGCATCCTCTCCAAAATAATTATTTCACCCTGATGCTCGATGACCAAATTATATATACCTGACGAAAGATCAGATACATTCAGAATGTAATTTATCTCCGGTTTAACATCTTTTATCTTAAAAATTTCACTTCCTAAATTATCAAATAATCGTAAACACGTGTGATCAGGAAATACTCCTTTTAGTAAAATATTGGAGATATCACTTGATGGATTCGGATAAATTATGATGTGATTTTTAGAAGCATATATATTTTCATCTGTTGTTGAAAGCTGGCAACCCGGTATGTAGCATCCTAATTCATCTATTGCCAGAAACCAAATTTGTTGTACATATGCATACTCTGTCTTGAGGGTATCAAATGCCATATTTACACCTATTATGTAACCATTCTCCGTTGGTAAAATTTTATCATCTCCACCTGGAAAGTATTTACTAACCCCGGGTGCTATATGAAAAGGTTGGTAATATCTTGTCCAAATACTATCCCCATCCCAGTTTACTTTAGTAATAGCTCTTATAAATCCTTCATCATTAGAAGTATCTATTATAGAACCCACATTTACAACCCCATCACCTTCAATAGCAGGCAGAATATCCCAACTTAAATTGTAAGGCGTAATTGTTTTTTCACCATAATTAACCTCCCATTTATAATTAAAATCTTTTCCTATTTTAAAAACAGAGTTTCTAAAGAAAAAATTCCCGGGACGCATATCGTTATAATATCTGTCTATTATTTCTGACGAGTTTAAAATGTATCCGCCATCCGCTGTTTTGACAAAATCAAAATCTGTTGATCGTATTTCATTTTCATTAATCTTTTGCCATAGCAATTCACCATCCGTTAAAGATATTTTATAAAACAAAAGTGGACTCTGAATAGGCGAGTTGTGTGTAGGGAAATTTTCAATGCTTTTAACTCCAAAGACAAGTAAAGTGTCATTACCAAGGTAATCTACTTGTTCAGCAATTTCATGAAAATGACTACCATATTGGGATTGCCATAAGAGGTTAAAATCTTCATCAAGTCGCATGACGAATACCTGAGAATGTAGAGAGTCCTTTGTATTATATGCCTCTGCACTTCCGACTGCCACATAACCCTTGCCAGGAATATGAATCATGTCAGTTATCACTTGGTAATCCAATGAATCGTCAGGCTCAACCAAATATTCCTTTGTGAACAAAGTATCACAATTGGAATTAAAGGCTACTAACATAAATCTTGACTTCCGCCAGGCAAAGCCCATAGCTACGTAAAAATCATCACTTACTTTGATGATTGGAGCAAATACTAATTGTTTTACCCTTGTTGAATCGATAAAATTGTGGACACAACTTGTATATCCGGTTGAATTCACTCGACCAATAAAATAACCCCACAGCAATGTAGAATCGACTATATCACCGGTAAAAATTACATCACCCTTATCATAAATCATATCTCCCATTTGGAGATTATAGTTTAAAATATGGGTGATATAATTTATGTTTTGCGATATAGTCAATTCTACATTCATCTGTAGGAAAAGGACTATAATTATTAGTCTCTTCATTATGGTTAATTACTTTTTACTATCGACCCACTATACACCCCTGAAGAAGATCTTAAGCTATAGTAATAAATCCCAGCCGGAATGTGAGAAGAATCCCATTCATATATTGAACATTTTTCACACGTAAACTTAGCAATTTCTTCTCCAGAACCTGAACTAATTATAATCTCATTTCTACCCAAAGGAAAATGTATCGTAACAATTCCAGCAGCAGGTTGCGGAAATATTTTTACAGGATTTATCTTAGTTTGTGGAGCATTGACAGAGATAATTGATCTTGGAGTAATTGTATCCCAAAATTTATAACCATAAAATGTTTCAAGGATGTTTTTTGCCATTCCTGCAATCATTCTGCTATTACTTTCTGCAACATCTTGCAATACAGTGAGTTCACTTGCATCCAATTCACCTTCGCTTCGTTTATCTGCTTTGGCTGAAAGTAAGAGATCAGTGAGTTCAACAAACAATTCATAATCTGTACTATCTTCAGTAGATAATGATCTCCTGATAGGAATTGAATTTCTAAAACTACTAAATCCATTTTCATCATCTTCAGAAAGATAGGTAGTTGCAATATCAATATCTCCGGCAAAACTATTCTTTCTTGATAACCAGGTGCGAAGAGCTGTCCAGTCAATTGAACTAGTATCGTTGTTTATCAAAAAAAGAGCTGAATTACAAATCACCATCAACTTCGTGTCCACAAGTCTTAATAAACTGGCTTGTTCAGCTTTTAAGGTGGAATTCGAATTAATCTGATATAACTCCTTAATCGAATCATATTCTGTCTGTGTTACTTCGTACAATGTATCCAATGATATTAGAGAATTTTCCCTAATAAGTCCTGTTCCACAACCTTGAGCTTCACGAGAAATCTTATTTACATTCAATATGGTCAAGGGCTCTTGTGTGGCATCACCCTGATAGAAGAAATAGTTAATTTGATCATTTAAGGAATTATTATAAAAATCAGAACCTGATGGAGAGGTGTGCTGTGTAAATTTATTGCCGGCTGGCCTCCTAGAATTACCTTGACTTTTAGCAATGGAGGATCCAGAACCAACATAAAAATCGTGTTGATTTGAATTTGTTACAGTATTGCACAAATATTGCAAACCAGATAGTGAACCTCCATTTATCCCAGACGCTATGTTAGCATCTCCCATGTTTTCAAAGATGTTATTGTCAATCATATTGGATTCAGAGGTTGTATTAAATAATCTGATGCCATATTTATTTGCCCGAGTTGCCCCTGAACTGGTAAATTCATTGTGATGAATCATATATCCTGTTCCACTATTAATAGCAATGCAGGCAAATCCAGATGAATTGTCTGCTATATTGAATAAGCAATCATTTACTACCAGATTGTTTATAGCACGGCTATTAATTCCATTTGTATTGGTTGTAAAGTGAATATTTCTTGCCAATATGGTTGGAGAATAAGTTACTCCCCTAAAGGAATTAATACCAA